>NZ_JBHVET010000443.1:0-7171 GCF_042802135.1 Kitasatospora sp. NPDC057512 | reverse complement strand
CGGCAGGAGTGACCTGCCGGGCGCCGGGGGTACGGGCTCAGAGCACCTTGGAGAGGAAGGCCCGGGTGCGCTCGTGCTGCGGGTTGGTGAGCACCTCGCGGGGGTTGCCGGACTCGACCACCACCCCGCCGTCCATGAACACCAGCGCGTCGCCGACCTCGCGGGCGAAGCCCATCTCGTGGGTGACGACCACCATGGTCATGCCCTCCTCGGCGAGGCCGCGCATGACGTCGAGGACGTCGCCGACCAGCTCCGGGTCGAGCGCGGAGGTCGGCTCGTCGAAGAGCATCAGCTTGGGCTTCATGGCCAGCGCGCGGGCGATCGCCACGCGCTGCTGCTGGCCGCCGGAGAGCTGCGAGGGGTAGTTCTTCGCCTTGTCGGCGAGGCCGACCCGCTCCAGCAGGGCCATCCCGCGCTCCCGGGCGTCGGCCCGGCTCTCGCCCTTGACCTGGACCGGCGCCTCCATGACGTTCTCGACGGCGGTCATGTGCGGGAACAGGTTGAAGCGCTGGAAGACCATGCCGATGTCGCGCCGCTTGAGGGCGACCTCGCGGTCCCTGAGCTCGTGCAGCCGGTCGCCCTTCTGCCGGTAGCCGACCAGCTCGCCGTCCACCCAGAGGCGGCCGCCGTTGATCTTCTCCAGGTGGTTGATGCACCGCAGGAAGGTCGACTTGCCGGAGCCGGACGGGCCGATCAGGCAGAACACCTCGCCCTGCCGGACCTCCAGGTCGATGCCCTTGAGCACCTCGACCAGGCCGTACGACTTGTGCACGTTCTCGGCGCGGACCATGGGCCGGTCGGACGCGGCGCCGCCGGCGGGGGACTTGGTCAGATCGGTCATACGTGACCACCTCCCTCGAGCCCCGGGACGACGTCGGCGGTCGTCCTGGGGGCGGGCTTCCCGGCGAACAGCCTCCGCAACCGCTGCAGCGGGGTGGGCGGGAGGGTGCGGTTGGAACCTCGGGCGTAGTAGCGCTCGATGTAGTACTGGCCGATGGTCAGCACCGAGGTGAAGAACAGGTACCAGAGGCTGACCACGATCAGCAGCGGGATGTTCTGGTAGTTCCGGGAGTAGATGACCTGGCCGGCCCGGAAGATCTCCTCCAGGGAGATCACGGAGACCAGCGAGGTCGTCTTCAGCATCGAGATGGTCTCGTTGCCGGTCGGCGGGATGATCACCCGCATGGCCTGCGGCAGGACGATCCGGCGCATGGTCTGGAACCGGCTCATGCCGAGCGCGTGCGCGGCCTCGGTCTGGCCCTCGTCCACCGACTGGATGCCGCCGCGGACGATCTCCGCCATGTAGGCGGCCTCGTTGAGGCCGAGGCCCAGCAGCGCGGCGACGAAGGTCGGGATCAGCACGTTGGTCTGCTCGGACCAGAACTCCGGTCCCCACGGGACGCCGATCGACAGCTTGGCCCAGATCAGGCCGAGGAAGTTCCAGAACACCAGCTGCACCAGCACCGGGGTGCCGCGGAAGATCCAGATGTAGACCCAGGCGACGCCGGCCAGCAGCGGGTTCGGGGACAGGCGCATCACCGCGAGGACGATGCCGCCGACCACACCCATGAGCATGGCGAGCACGGTCAGTTCCAGCGTCACCAGCAGGCCGTGCATGATGCTGTCGTGGAACAGGTACTGACCGACGATGTCCCACTTGAAAGCGGGGTTGGTGAAGAGGGCGCTCACCAGCATCGCCGCGAGTACGGCGATGACGACGGCGCCGGCCCAACGTCCGGGGTGGCGGACGGGGACGGCCTTGATGGTCTCGGGCCGGCCCTGCTCCGCCGTCCCCTTGTCCAAAGAGTTCACGGTGTGGCCTCGGGGGAGAAGATGGAGCGGACGAGGGTCAGCTGACGGCGCCGTTGACGGTCGAGGTGGTGATGGCGCCGGACTCGACCCCCCACTTGGTGAGGATCTGCTTGTAGGTGCCGTCGTCGATCAGCGACTGGACGGCCCCCTGGACGGCCGGGGTGAGCTTGGAGCCCTTGGCCAGGGCGACGCCGTAGGGGGCCACGCCGTAGGTCTCGCCGACCTTCTCCAGCTGGCCGCCGGACTGCTTGATCGCGTAGTCGACGACCTGGGAGTCGGCCATCATCGCCTGGTCGCGCCCGGAGACCACGGCGTTGGTGACGTCCGTCTGGAGGTCGAACTTGTCGCCGCCGTTCTGGATGCCCGGCTTGCCGGCCTTGGCGCAGTCCGGGTCGCGGGTGTCCTTGATCTCGTCGGCCTGGGTGGTGCCGGTCTGGACGGCGACCTTCTTGCCGCAGAGGTCCTTGGGGTCGATCTTCTCCGGGTTGCCCTTCTTCACCGCGACGGCGCTGCCGGAGTTGAAGTAGGTGACCATGTCGACGATCTGCTCGCGCTCCTTGTTGTCTGTGAAGGACGACATGCCGAGCTGGAACTTGTTCGACTGGATGCCGGGGATGATCGCGGTGAAGCCGGAGTCCTGGACCTCGGCCTTCAGTCCGAGCTTGGCGGCGATGGCGTTGGCCAGGTCGACGTCCATGCCGATGACCTTGCCGCTGTCGTCCTTGAACTCGTCCGGCGCGTACGAGGCGTCCGCGCCGACCAGGAGCTTGCCGGCGGCCTTGACGTCGTCCGGGACGAGCGCGGCCAGCTTGGGGTCGGCCTTGACCTCGTTGACGGTCGCGGAGGCGTTGGGGGCGCCGCCGCTCTCGCTCTTGCTGCTGCTGCAACCGGTCAGCACCAGGGAGACCGAGGCGGCGACCACACCGGCTGCGAGGAGCCGGCTGCGCTGGGTACGGGTGGTCATGAGGGGGATCTCCATCCTGGGGGAGAGAGGTCGGGCGGAGCGCGCCGCGGGAGCGGCGCACCGGAACGGCGAGCCGCGCGGCTCGGTACGGGTGCGTGTCGCCGTACGTCGTCGTACGTGCAGGCCGGGTCGTGCAGTTGCCCGGGCGCGGGGGAGCCGTCCGGGGTTGTACGAGGTACTGCTTCCGCCACCCTCCGCCGAGGTGGACGTTGACCGGACGGCCTCGACCAGTGGCCGGCTCGATCCGAGATGGGGGGAATCCTGCCATCTGATGACAGTCAGGTGGCCCTCATCCAGATCAAAATCGGATAACGAGGGGTCGCGCTGTCCGCTATTCGGACTTATTCCGCGCCCCTGTCACTCTGCGCATAAGTATGCAGATCGGTCCGTGCCGTACCGGGAGGCCCGCCGCCCTCCGGCTCAGATGCCCCCGTTGACCACCGCGTTCTGCGCCGCGCCGGCGCCGACGTTCCACTTGGCCAGGATCTTGTCGTACTCGCCGCTGCGGATCAGCTGGTCGATCGCCCCGGCCAGCACGTCCCGCAGCGGCCCGTCGTCCTTGCGCACCGCGATCCCGTACGGGTTGGAGGTGGACTGCCCGCCGGTCACCTCGAAGCGGGCGCCGCCTTCGGTGGTCTTCACCGCGTAGGCGGCCACCGGGTAGTCGTTCAGGCCGGCCGCGGCGGCGCCGGAGGCGACCTCGGCCAGCGCCTTGGTGTCGCTGTCCAGCTTGTGGGGGGTCAGCGGGCGGCCGGCCCGGGTGCAGACGCCGACCTGGCGGGTGACGATCTCGTCCTGGGTGGTGCCCTGCTGGAACGCGACGGTCTTGCCGCACAGGTCGTCCAGGCTCCTGATCCCCTTGGGGTTGCCCTTCGGGACGACGATCGAGGTGCCGGCGATGAAGTAGTCCACGAAGTCCACGCCCGGGCCGGTCGGCTTGCCGCTCTCGTCCACCGCGTCCCGGCGCCGGCGGGTGTCGCTGAGCGCGGACATCGCCACGTCGTACTGCTTGGCCTGGAGGTTCGGCACCAGCTTGTCGAAGGGGGTGTCGACGAACTCGACCCGCACGTCGAGGATCCGTCCCAGGGCGGCGGCGAGGTCCGGGTCGAGGCCGGTCGGCTTGCCGTCCGGGCCGCGGAACTCCACCGGGGCGTAGTTGACGTCCATGCCGACCCGCAGCGCCCCGGCCGACCGCTGGGCCTTCGGCAGCCTGCCGCGGAGGTCCTTGACCGGGTCGCCCGGGGCGGCCTGCCCGCCGCCGCAGCCGGTCAACAGGAGGGCCCCGGCGGCGGCCAGGGCGGCGCCGGCCGGGACCGGGCGGAGGGCGTGGCGGAGGTGAGGCATGAGGGCGGCTCCTGAGGGAGGGAGGTGGGGCCGCCACGGTGTCGCACGGGTGTACGCGAAATGGCGGACAAGCGATCCTGCCATCCCGCCCTGCCGGGCCCGGCGGCGGGTGTGTCAGAATTCGGTACCGGGTGACCCCCGAACGCTCGAACCAGGCCGACGAGCCCCGACAGGCTCGGGGTGCCCGGGAACGGAAGTCCTCACGCGGCTCCGTATCCGGGGCACCGAATCCCCTTCGGACTGTGTTCACTCCTGCGGGTGCGCGTGCGCTCATGCCGTTGCCGCCGCCGGAGCCCGGCGCTTCCGACGCCGGGCCCCTGTGACGCGACAGCGCGGCGATGAACCGTACGTGACGAGGACGAAAAGGCATAGGTGCGATGCCTTTGTCCGACCTACGCTCGGCCCGGAAGCACAACGCGGACAACACAGACCCCATACAACCCTCATCCGAGGGCGCCGCCCGACGGCAGCGCCCCGACCCCGACCCCGGGTCCGCTTCGGCGTACCCGGTTTCCGGTTTCCGGACGGGTCGCCCTGCCCGTCGGCCGCGCGTCCTCGCCAGATCAATGACGAAGAGGTCATCGTGGCAGCGGAGATCATTCACAGCAGCACCCAGGACACCGAGGATCCGGTCGACGCGGTCTTCGCGCTCCACCGCGGCGGGAAGATGGAGATCCGGGCGACCGTCCCGGTGCGCGACGCGGACGACCTGTCCCTCGCCTACACCCCCGGTGTCGCCCGGGTCTGCACGGCCATCGCCGAGCAGCCGGAGCTGGTCAACGACTACACCTGGAAGTCCAACACCGTCGCGGTGGTCACCGACGGCACCGCGGTGCTGGGCCTCGGCGACATCGGCCCGCAGGCCTCGCTGCCCGTGATGGAGGGCAAGGCCATCCTGTTCAAGCAGTTCGGCGGCGTGGACGCGGTGCCGATCGCGCTCGACTGCACCGGGGTCGACGAGATCGTCGAGACCGTGGTCCGGCTGGCGCCCTCCTTCGGCGGCGTCAACCTGGAGGACATCTCCGCGCCCCGCTGCTTCGAGATCGAGCGCCGGCTCCAGGAGGCCCTGGACATCCCGGTCTTCCACGACGACCAGCACGGCACCGCGATCGTCACCACCGCGGCCCTGTGGAACGCCGCCAAGGTGACCGGCCGTGAGATCGGCTCGCTGCGGGCCGTCATCTCCGGCGCCGGCGCGGCCGGCATCGCCATCGCCAAGATGCTGGTCGCGGCCGGCATCGGCGACGTGGCCGTCTGCGACCGCAAGGGCGTGGTGTACGAGGGCCGCGGCGACCTCACCGACGTCAAGGCCGAGATCGCCGGGCGAACCAACCGCACCGGCCTCAAGGGCTCGCTGGCCGACGCGATGGCCGGCGCCGACGTGTTCATCGGCGTCTCCGGCGGCACCGTGCCGGAGGAGGTCGTGGCGACCATGGCCGAGGGCGCGTTCGTCTTCGCGATGGCCAACCCCAACCCGGAGATCCACCCGGAGGTCGCCCACAAGTACGCCGCCGTGGTGGCCACCGGCCGCAGCGACTTCCCGAACCAGATCAACAACGTGCTGGCCTTCCCGGGCATCTTCGCGGGCGCCCTCCAGGTCCGCGCCTCCCGGATCACCGAGGGCATGAAGCTGGCCGCCGCCAAGGCGCTGGCCGGCGTCGTGGCCGACGAGCTGACGCCGCAGAAGGTCATCCCCTCGCCGTTCGACGAGCGGGTCGCGCCGGCGGTCACCAAGGCCGTCGCCGAGGCCGCCCGGGCGGAGGGCGTCGCTCGGATCTGACGAGGTGATCGGGGGAGCGCGCCCGCCACGACGGCCGCTCCCCCGCGTCCCCCCGAGCCGAAGGGCGCGCCGCTGCCGAAAGCGAGGAGCGACAAGCGAGGGACGAGCGCCGGAGCGACGACCGTCGGCAGCGGGTCGGAGCGCCCGGAGGCGAGCGGGGGAGCAGCAGCCGGGACACGCGTCACACGTTCGCGTGGTTCCCGGCCCCGGCCGTCGCGGCTATCGTCCGGGGCATGTTCGCTGCCTACGCCGCACGTACCGACGCCGACGACCCGCTGAGCGGGCTGGAGCTGGGCGACCTCCCCGAGCCGCAGGCCCGTCCCGGGTGGAGCGTGGTCACCGTCCGGGCCGCCAGCCTCAACCACCACGACCTGTGGTCGCTGCGCGGGGTCGGCCTGCCCGCCGAGCGGCTGCCGATGATCCTCGGCTGCGACGCCGCCGGCGTCGACGAGCACGGCAACGAGGTGGTCCTGCACTCGGTGATCGGCCAGAGCGGCCACGGGGTCGGCCCGGACGAACCGCGGTCCATCCTGACCGAGCGCTACCAGGGCACCTTCGCCCAGCGGGTCGCGGTGCCCACCTGGAACCTGCTGCCCAAGCCCGCCGGGCTGAGCTTCGAGCAGGCCGCCTGCCTGCCCACCGCCTGGCTGACGGCCTACCGGATGCTGTTCACCAACGCCGGGGTCAAGCCCGGGGACACCGTCCTGGTGCAGGGGGCGGGCGGCGGGGTGGCGACCGCGCTGATCGTCCTCGGCAAGGCGGCCGGCCTGCGGGTCTGGGTCACCGGCCGGGACGAGGCCAAGCGCGCCCGGGCGGTGGAGCTCGGCGCCGACGCGGCCTTCGAGAGCGGCGCCCGGCTGCCCGAGCGGGTGGACGCGGTGCTGGAGACGGTCGGCGCCGCGACCTGGTCGCACTCGGTGAAGTCGCTGCGCCCGGGCGGCACCATCGTCATCTCGGGGGCCACCTCCGGCACCAACCCGAGCTCCGTCGAGCTGAACCGGATCTTCTTCCTGGAGCTCAGGGTGGTCGGCTCGACCATGGGCACCAAGGAGGAGCTGGCCGGGCTGCTCGCGTTCTGCGCCAACACCGGCGTCCGGCCGGTGATCGACTCGGTGCTGCCGCTGGCCGAGGCCAGGGACGGCTTCGCCCGGCTCGCCAAGGGCGACGTCTTCGGGAAGATCGTCCTCACCCCCTGACGGCGGCTCACCCCCTGGCGCTGCCTGGCCTCCTGGCGCCTCCCCGCCTGCGTGCGGCGGCCCGGTGCCTCCCTG
>NZ_JBHVET010000442.1:0-7183 GCF_042802135.1 Kitasatospora sp. NPDC057512 | reverse complement strand
GGCGGTCCGCTCGGCGGCATCAGGTGGATCTCGACCACCGGCGGGGTGTGCCGCTGCCGGGCGTAGTGGAAGTCGCCGTAACTGCCTTCCCGGAAGGCGCCGTTGTCGAGGTGGTTGCCGGCCTGGAGGATCACCGAGATGCCGTCGACCAGCGCGCCGGTGAGCTGGGCCTCCAGGCCCCTGGGGTTGATCACCCGGCCGACGTCGGCGACGACGACGGCCTTGGTGACCCGGGGGTTGGCGCGGTCGGTGGCGTCCAGCTCGACCAGGTAGGCGGCGCAGGCGCTGTGCTCGTCGTGGTAGCCGATGCCCTGGGCCTGGCCGGGGGGCATCGGGCGGCCCCAGTCGCCCCGCCTGGCGAGCTCGTCCAGCACCGCCCGCCCGGCGGCGCTGCGCATCCGGTCGCGGCGGAAGGCCAGTTCGTCCTGGCCCATCCGGCGGGCGAGTTCGTCCATCATGATCTCGTCGGAGACCCGGACGGTGCCCGAGTAGACCGAGCGCCAGCTGCCGGTGTGCAGTTCCAGCGGCACCTCGGCGAGCAGCTGGGTGGGCACCCCGACGTCGTACGGGATCTTCTCGGTGAGCAGGAAGAACAGTTCGGAGGAGGTGAGCCCGGCCAGCGGGAGCTTGTAGCCGGCGGCGGTGAGCATGTCGCCGAGGCCGTGCCCGAGGTCGGTCGCGACGCCGGCCACGCGGTGCTCCCAGCTGAACACCTGGCCGAGGCCGTAGGTGGCCCGGACGATGTGGTGGCTGGCCGGGCGCATCCGGCCGTGGCGCATGTCGTCGTTGCGGGTCCACATCAGCTTGACCGGGCGGCCGGCGGCCTTGGAGACCTGGGCGGCCTCCAGGGCGGCGTCGAAGAACAGCCGGCGGCCGAACGAGCCGCCGCCGCGCACCACGTGGACGGTGACGGCGTTCGTCGGCAGGCCGAGTTCGGTGGCGATGGTGCCCTGGGCGAGGATCGGGCTCTGCGCGGCGAACCACAGCTCGGCCCGGTTCGGCCGGACGTCGGCGACGGCGGTGAGCACCTCCATCGGGGCGTGGTTGACGAAGGCGAAGTCGAACTCGCCCTCCACCCGGTGGGAGAACAGCGGCGGCGGGAGGGACGGCAGGTGGGCGGCGCGCAGCCGGGACCGTACGTCGGCGTCGGACAGGCCGGCGACCGGCCCCGGGTTCCAGGTGGTGCGCAGTGCGTCGCGGGCCTTGAGCGCCTGGTCGAAGGTCTCGGCGAGGACGGCGACGCCGGTCGGGATCCGCACCACGCCGAGGACTCCGGGCATGGCGCGGGCGGCGGAGGCGTCCAGGGACTTGAGGGTGCCGTTGACGGTGGTCGGGCGGGCGACCACGGTGGGCACGGCGCCCGGGACGTCGAGGTCCCCGGCGTACTTGGCGCGGCCGGTGACGATGTCGCGGGCGTCGATCCGGCCGGTCGGCCGGCCGACCAGGCGCAGCTGGTCGGCGCTCTTGGGGACGGCGGGGACGGCGGGTGCGGCGACGGTGGCCGCCTCGGCGGCGAGGTCGCCGTAGCCGAGCCGACGGCCGTCGGGGGCGAGGACGGCGGAGTCGGCGGTGCGCAGGGTGGGCGCGGGAACGTTCCAGCGCCTGGCGGCGACGGTCACCAGCCGGGCCCGGGCGGCGGCAGCGGCGGCGCGCACCGGATCGTACAGCGAGCGGATCGAGTTGGAGCCGCCGGTCAGCTGGTTGAAGAGCAGTTCGGGGCGGGCGTCGGAGAGCGGGACGTCGACGTCGGAGAGCCGGGCGTCGAGCTCGTCGGCGACGATGACGGCGATCGCGGTGGTGAGGCCCTGGCCGACCTCCAATCGGGGCAGGTGCAGCACGGCGCGTCCGGCGGGGGTGACTTCGAGGACCAGCAGGTGCGCGGTCGGCAGCCCGGCGATGATCATCGCGTCGCCGAGGTCGACGATGTCCGGGATGCCGGGCAGGCCGATCAGCTGCTGGGGGAGGGCGGTCTCGCGGACCGGCACGGCGGCCGCGGCGGGGGCCGGGACGGGGCGCGGGGCGGCCTGCGCGGTGGCGGGCTCGGCGGCGTCGGCGCCGAGGCGGGCGCCGACGGTGAGGGTGGGCGCGGCCAGCAGGTAGGTGAGGAAGCGCCGGCGGCGGGTGCCGTCCGGGCCCGGGGCGTCCGTGGCATCGGCCGTACCGTTCGGGTGCCCGGCGTCGCGCGGCCGGCCGTTGGAGTCCGAGGAGGCGAGGGAGGTGCTGATAGGAGGACACCCTTCGAGCCGGAGACGGCGACGGAACGGGCGGGCGGGCGGGGCGGCCCCGGGCCGGTGCCGGATCGCGAACGCCGTTGAGCATAAAAGGAGGCTACTGACGGGTCAACACGGTCAAAGTTGGCCCTCGGGCGGCCCGATCGCGGTTGCGCGGCGGTCGGCGAGGGCGGAGTCGGAGCGGGTACGGACGGCGCTTCACAGGTGCGGGCGCCGCCGGGGCAGGACCGCCGGGACGGGCTCGGAGGCGCCAACTGGCGCCCCTCGCACGCGGGTTCAGGGGTCGGTCGACGGTGCGGCGGCAGGGGGGATTGGCCCAGGAAATTCCTTGATCACTGGACCGTTCCACTGGGCCGGTTCTTCCGTAGGCTGGGGGCGCACCCGAACCGGCGGTTGCGAAGACCGACTCCGCGCGCCGCCCGTCCGGGGGCCGCGGACAAGGGTGACGGTCCGTGAGGCGTTTACGGCCGTGGGGCGTTCACGGTCCTGGGGGCGCGGGCGGGTGACCGCCCGGGCGCCTCCGGCCGGTGGCGCCCGCGAACGAGTGAAGGAGGGGCATGCCGTCCGACCGAACCGCCCGTTGGGGCGCCCTGCCGCCCGCCGGGCCCCAGCGGACCCTCGCGGCCGCCCAGTTGGCCGCCGCCGTGGGCGACGGCGCGTACTACACCTGCTCCGCCCTCTACTTCACCCGGGTGGTCGGGATGTCCCCGACCGCCCTCGGGCTCGGCCTCACCCTCGCCTGGGCGCTCGGCTCCCTCGCCGGCGTCCCGCTCGGACACCTCGCCGACCGGCGGGGCCCGCGCCGCACCTCGATGGCGCTGGCGCTCGGCACGGCGGCCGTGGTCGCCGCCTTCCTGGTGATCCGCTCCTACCCGCTGTTCCTGCTCGCGGTCTGCCTCTACGCCACCGCGCAGTCCGGCCTGACCGCCGCCCGGCAGGCGCTGGTCGCCGCCCTGGTGCCGCCCGCGCAGCGGACCGCGCTGCTCGCCCACATCCAGTCGACCCTCAACGGCGGACTGGCCGTCGGCGCGGCGATCGGCGGTATCGCGCTCGGCGTCGGCACCCGCGCCGCGTACCTGGCCGCCTTCGCCGTCACCGCGCTCGGCTTCCTGATCGGCGCGCTGGTCCTGCGGCGGCTGCCCGAAGCCCCGCCCGCGACGGGGCCGTCGGACGCCGGGCCGCGCCTGGCCGTGCTGCGCGACCGCCGGTACGCCGCCGTCACCGCGGTCAACGCCGTCCTGTTGCTGCGGATGCCGCTGCTCAGCCTGATCATCCCGCTCTGGATCGCCGCGCGGGCCCCCGGGATCGGCTGGCTCGGCTCGGCGCTGTTCGTGCTCAACACCCTCGCGGTGCTGGCCTTCCAGGTCCGGGCGGCCCGCGGCGTCACCGGACTGGAACCGGCCGCCCGGGCGGTCCGCTCCGCCGGGCTGCTGCTGCTCGGCTCCTGCGCCATGTTCGGGCTGTCCGCGCTGGACGTGCCGGTCTGGGCGGTCGCCGCGCTGCTGGTCGCCGCCTCCGTCCTACAGGTGGCCGGGGAGATGCGGCAGTCGGCCGGCAGCTGGCAGATCGCCTTCGACCTCGCCCCGCCCGGGCGGATCGGCCAGTACCAGGGCTTCTTCGGCACCGGCGTCGCCGTCGCCCGCACCCTCGGGCCGCTGCTGCTCACCGCGCTGCTGCTGGAGGGGGGCCTGGCCGGCTGGCTGGTCCTGGGCGGGGTGTTCCTGGCGGCGGGGTACGCGATGGGGCCGGTCGCCCGCTGGGCGGCCCGGGACCGCGGTCACGCGGTGTCACCGCCGGCGCCCCCGGTGGTGGCGGGAGCCGCGTCGGGGGCCTGACCGCAGGGAACGGGAGCCCCCGCGGCGGCCCCGGGGAGCGTCCGACGGGACCGGACCGGAAACCCGCTGGCCCCGGGCCGCCGCCCGCTGGCATGCTGGCCGCGTGGACCGACCCCAGATCCAGCTCGACTTCGCCCCCGAGCTGCACCTCTTCGTCTCCGCGCCCCGGCGGGCCGGCCGTACCGCGCTGCGCACCGACGGCGCCTCCACCCTCGGCCACGTCGTCGAGTCCCTGGGCGTGCCGCTCACCGAGGTCGGCGCCCTGCTGGTGGACGGCCGGCCGGTGCCCGACAGCCACGTCCCGGCCGACGGCGAGGAGATCGCCGTCCGGGCCGTGGCCAGGCCGCAACCCTCGCCCGTCCCGGCGCGCTTCCTGCTGGACGTCCACCTCGGCACCCTCGCCCGCCGGCTGCGCCTGCTCGGCGTGGACGCCGCGTACGAGAACCCCGACATCGGCGACGCCGCCCTGGCCGCCCGCTCGGCCGCCGAGCAGCGGATCATGCTCTCCCGGGACCGCGGCCTGCTGCGCCGCCGCGAACTGTGGGCCGGCGCCTACGTCTACAGCCACCGACCCGCCGAGCAACTGCGCGACGTGCTCTCCCGTTTCGCGCCGCCGCTCGCCCCGTGGAGCCGCTGCACCGCCTGCAACGGCAGGCTGCACCCGGCCACCAAGACCTCGGTGCGCGAGCAGCTGCGGGACGGCACCGAGCGCTCGTACGACGTCTTCGCCCAGTGCGAGGACTGCGGCCAGGCCTACTGGCGCGGTGCCCACCACGCCCGGCTGGAGGCGATCGTCACCGAGGCGGTGCGCGACTTCGGGCCCGGCCGGGCCGGCGGACCGGGCCAGGAGCCCGGGCCGGGCGAGGAGTTCGGGGAGCCCGGGGAGGTCCACGGGTCCGGGGAGGACCAGGGCCGGATCGGGGTCGTCTCAGGGTAGTGCGCCCTGGCGGGCGGCCCGGCGCCCGTGGTCCCATCGGCGGTGGGGGACGAGACCACGCTACTCGCTCGCAGGAGAGAGGCCAGGTCGTCGTATGAGCACTCAGCCAGGGCAACAGCCCTTCCGCACCGCGGACACGGGGGTTTCCGCGGTGCCGACCGCCCCGGACGGGGCCGGGACGTACCCACCGCCGGTACTGAAGGAATCCGGACCCGGGGCGGACGGCGAGGCGCGCCCGGAGCACGGCCCCCGGAAGGCGACCGTCCGATGAGGCGGGGAGCGCTGCGCCGCCCGCTGGCGGCGCTGGTCGCCGCCGCGGCCGTGCTCGGGCTCTCGATCGCCCCGGCGGCCGCCGCCGGGAGCGCCGGGCCCGCCGAGCCGCATCTGCGGTCGCGCTACGTGACCATGCCGGACGGGGTCCGCCTCGCCGTCGATGTCTACCTGCCCGAGGGCACCCGGGCCGGCGCCGACCTGCCCACCGTCCTGGTCACCCAGCGCTACTGGCGGGCCAGGGTGAAGGTCGGCCAACCCGGCGGGTCCAGCGGCGAGGCCGAGCAGTGGACCGCCCGCGGCTACGCCTACGTGGTCGCCGACCTGCGCGGCACCGGCGCCTCCTTCGGCACCCTCACCTCCGAACTCGGCGCCGACGTGACCGCCGACAGCGGCCCGCTCAGCGACTGGATCGCCGCCCAGCCCTGGTCCAACGGCCGGATCGGCACCACCGGCATCTCCTACGGCGGCGACACCGCGATGCTCGCCACCTCCCTCGGCAACCACCACATCACCGCCGCCGCCCCGATCTCCTACGACTTCGACCCCTACGAGGACCTGGTGCGCCCCGGCGGCCTGCTCATCGAACCCCGGGTCGCCCCGTACGCGCTGCTGCTGCGCATCCTCGACCAGGCCGGCGGCACCACCTGCGAGACGGACGAGGAGACCCGGCAGCTCTGCGCCCGCATCGGCCTCACCGGCCTCCAGCCCCGGCCGGTCGACGGGCCCGACGGCCCCGCCCTGCTCGCCGCCGCGCGCGCCGAGCACGCGAACAACGCCAACCTCGTCGAGATGGCGCACTCCGGTGTCCACCGCGACTACCGGGACGGGCCGAAGAGCTGGACGGTCGGCAGCGTCGGCGAGCGGACCGACGCCGTCGAGGCCGGCGGGGTGCCGGTCCTGACCCGGGCCGGCTGGCTCGACGCGGGCACCGCCAACGGGGTGCTCTCCCAGTTCACCGGCCTGTCCAACACCCAGGACGACTGGATCGGCCCGTGGAACCACGGCGCCGGCTGGTTCGCCGACCCGTTCCAGCCCGCCCGTCCGCTCACCAGGCAGGAACACCAGGAGAACGACCAGCGGGTGCTCGACTTCTTCGACCGCTACGTCCGCGGCGACGCCCGCCCCGACGGCACCCGGAAGGTGCACTACTACACCTTCAACGAGGGCGTCTGGCGCACCACCACCCGTTGGCCGGTGCCCGGCACCCGCACCCGGCGGTTCGACCTCGGCGCGGGCCGCTCGCTCACGGACCGCTCGCTCACGGGCCGTTCGTCCGTCGACGGGGCGGACGACCGCCGCGGCGGCTCCGACCGGCTGCTCCTCGACCCGACCGCGGGCACCGGCCCGCTGGACCGCTGGAACACCAACCTCAGCGGCGACGAGGTCAGTTACCCCGACCGCGCCGCCGTCGACGCCAAGCTGCTCAGCTACACCACCGCACCGCTGGGCGCCGACACCAGGGTCACCGGCAACGGCAAGGTCACCCTCGACGTCACCGGCCTGGCGGGCTCGGCCCGCGGCGCCCTGCACGTCTACCTCGAGGACGTCGCGCCGGACGGCCGGGTCACGTACCTGACGGAAGGTCAACTCTTCCTGGCCGACCGGGCGGTGGCGGACAGGTCGGACAACCCCGACTGGCGCCGGCTGCGCACGCCGCGCAGCTACGCGGCCGAGGACGCCGAGGACTTCCCGCAGGGCCGCGCGCAGCGCGTCACCGTCGACCTCCAGCCGGTCTCGGTGCTGTTCCGGGCCGGTGAGCGGATCCGGCTCACCGTCGCGGCCGCCAACCCCGACTCCTTCCAGCTGCTCCCGGCCGACGGCAAGGCGGGCTACCGGATCGGCTGGGGCGGCGACCGCGGCTCCGCGCTGGAGCTGCCCGTCGTGCGCTGAGGCGTGCGCCGCGGGAC
>NZ_JBHVET010000441.1:0-7194 GCF_042802135.1 Kitasatospora sp. NPDC057512 | reverse complement strand
CGGCCGGGGGCGGGCCCATCGGGGGCCGGGTCAGCGCTCCCAGCGGTAGAACTCCCGTGCCATGGCGTCCTTCGGCTCCCGCCAGGTGGCCGGGTCGTACGCCTGCACGTAGGCGGTCAGGCGGTCGCTGACGGTCCGGAACTCCGGGTGCCCGACGACCTTGGCGACGGCGGGGCCCGGTGGGCGGTCGGCCTCGATCAGGTGCAGGTAGACGTCGCCGAACTGGAAGAGGCTGCGGCCGGTGACGCCGATCAGGTGCGGCAGTTCGCCCTGGTCGGACTCGGCGAACACCTCGGCGATGTCCGGCGCGGCCTCGGGCTTCATCCGGGCGACGATCAGCGCCCGGTGCACGCCGCTCACAGCTCCGCCGCCCGCTTCTCGACCTTCTCCCGGATCAGCTGCATCTGGATCTTCGAGTTGCGGTTGATGTGGCCGGTCATGCCCTCGTCGTCGACCGGGGCGGTCGGCTTCATGGCGAAGTCCTGGATCCAGCGCATCCTCGTGCCGGCCGGCGCCTCCGCGTACTCCCAGCGGATCTCCATGAACTCGAACGGGCCGGGCTCGACCCGGCGGGCGCGCACCGCGAGCGCGTCCCGGTCGGTCTCCCGCTCGGAGACCCAGCTCCACACCTGGCCGTTCTCGTCCGGGTGCATGGTGAGCCGGAACCGGACGAGCTCGCCCTGCCGGTCCAGCACCTCCACCGAGGCGTACTCGCTGAACAGCTGCGGCCAGTTCTCCAGGTCGTTGGTCATCTCCCAGACCAGGTCGAGCGGGGCGGCGATGACGATCTCGTTGTCGGTGTGTCCGGGCATCTCAGGCACCAGCCTTCGTGGCGAGGGAGGAGTTGACCAGTTCCAGGAACTCGGCCGGGGTCTTGGCCGACTCGGCGCCCGAGGTGACCTTGAGGCCGTGCCGGTTCTCCAGCTCGCCGACCACGCCGAGCAGGCCGAGCGAGTCGATGCCGAACGTGTCGAACTCCGCGCCCGGCCGCGCCAGGTCGCCCGGGTCGACGGTGACGCCGGCCCGGGACTGGAGCAGGACGGCGAGTTCCGGATAGCTGAGGGTGTTGCTCACAGGGTGTCCCTTTCGAAGGTGTGACTCGAAGGTGTGAACGGGGTGGTTCGGGGCGGTGGTCCGGGCGGTGGTTCAGGGCCGCGCGCGCCTGACCACCAGCGCGGAGTTGGAGCCCATCAGCCCGCGGCTGACCACCAGGGCGGTGTTCAGCTCGGCCGGGCGGGCGCGGCCGGTCACCAGGGCGAGGTCGTGGCAGACCTCGGTGACGTTGGGGGTGGGCGGCAGCACACCGTCCTCCATGGCCAGCACGGCGGCGGTCACGTCGAGCATCGGGGCGCCGCAGTAGGCGCGCCCCGTACCGGTCTTGGGCGCGGTGACCGGGACGCGTTCGGCGGCCGGGCCGAGCGCGTCGGCCAGTGCCAGGGCCTCGGCCCGGTCGGCCTCCGGCACCCCCAGGGCGTCCGCGAAGACCACGTCGATCTCCTCGGGCGCGATGCGGGCCTCGTCCAGCGCGATCCGGATCGCGGCCGCCAGCCCGTCCCGGGACTCCGCCCAGCGGGAGGCCCCGGTGAAGGTGGCGCCGTGGCCGACCAGTCGCGCCCGGATGCGGGCGCCGCGCAGCCGGGCCGCCTGCTCGTCCTCCAGCAGCAGCATCGCGCCGCCCTCGGCGGGGGAGAAGCCGCAGGCCAGCGCGGTGAACGGCAGGTACGCCCGCTCGGCCCGCTCGGCCAGGCTGAGCTCGGGGTAGCCGAGCTGGCAGACCATCGAGTACGGCGCCAGCGGGGCCTCGGCGGCGCCGACCACCACCGCGTCGGTGCCGCGCTCGATCGTGCGGGCGGCGTGCGCGAGGGCGTCCAGGCCGCCGGCCTCGTCGCTGGCGACGACCCCGCACGGGCCCTTGTAGCCGCCGCGGATCGAGATCTGACCGGTGCTGGCCGCGTAGAACCAGGCGATGGACTGGTACGGGCCGACGAACCTGGGGCCCTGGCCCCAGAGTTGCTGGAGCTCGCGCTGGCCGAACTCGCCGCCGCCGGAGCCGGCCGCGGTCACCACGCCGACCGCGAAGGGCTGTTCCGGGTCGGGCCGGAACCCGGCGTCCGCCACCGCCAGGTCGGCGGCGGCCATCGCGTAGTGCGTGAAGCGGTCGGTCTGCACCAGGAAGCGGTTGTCGATCGCCGACTGCGGATCGAAGCCGTTCACCTGGCCCGCGATCCGGAGCGGAAGCCCGGTGCAGCCCTCGCGGGATATCCGGTCGAGGACGCTCACGCCCTGCCTGGTGGCCTTCCAGAAGGCGTCGGCCCCGACCCCGTTCGGAGCCACCACGCCGAGCCCGGTGATCACCGCCCGGCGGCCCTGCTGACGTGACGTCATGGAATCACCCCGTTCTGTTGAGCACGACGGCGGACTGGAATCCGCCGAATCCGCTGCCGACCGAGAGGATGCGGCTCAGCGGCAGCTCGCGCGCGGTGCGCGGCACGTAGTCGAGGTCGCACTCCGGGTCCGGAGTCTCGTAGTTGGCGGTCGGCGGCACGACCCCGTGGGCGAGCGCCAGGGTGCAGGCGACGACCTCGATGGCGCCGATCGCGCCGAGCGAGTGCCCGACCATCGACTTGATCGAGCTCATCGGGGTCCTGAAGGCGTGCGCGCCCAGCGAGCGCTTGACCGCGGCGGTCTCGTGCCGGTCGTTCTGCTTGGTGCCCGAGCCGTGCGCGTTGACGTAGTCCACCTCGGTGCGGTCCACCCGGGCGTGGGCGAGCGCGTGGTCGATCGCCCGGGACATCTCCAGTCCCTCCTTGGTGAGGCCGGTCATGTGGTAGGCGTTGCCGAAGGTGGCGAAGCCGCCGATCTCGCCGTAGACCCGGGCGCCGCGCCGGCGGGCGTGCTCCAGCTCCTCCAGGACCAGGACGGCCCCGCCCTCGCCGAGCACGAAGCCGTCCCGGTCGGCGTCGAAGGGGCGGGAGGCGTGCCGCGGGTCGTCGTTGCGCTCGCTGGTGGCCTTGATGGCGTCGAAGCAGGCGACGGTGATCGGCGAGATCGGGGAGTCGGAGGCGCCGGCGAGACAGATGTCGGCGCGTCCCTCCTCGACCGCCTGGAAGCCGTAGCCGATCGCGTCCAGGCCGGAGGTGCAGCCGGTGGAGACGGTCTGCACCGGGCCGTGCGCCCCGGTCCGCTCGGCCACCGCGGAGGCCAGCGTGCTGGGCGCGAAGGCCCGGTGCAGCTGCGGCTCGGCCTGCCGGTGGTCCACGTCCCAGCGGGCGCCGGCCGCGCTCACCAGGGCGTAGTCGTGCTCCAGCCGGGTGGTGCCGCCGACGGCGGTGCCGAGCGAGACGGAGATCCGCCACGGGTCCTCGGCGGCCAGGTCCAGGCCGGCGTCGGCGATCGCCTCGTCGGCCGCGACCATCGCGAACTGCACGTAGCGGTCGGCCCGTTGGACGTCCTCCGGGCCCAGCCCGTGGGCCGCCGGGTCGAAGTCCACCTCGGCGGCGATCCGGGAGCGGAACCCGGTGGGGTCGAACAGCGTGATGCCCCGGGTCGCGGTGCGGCCGGAGGTCAGCAGCTCCCAGAACGCCGGGACGCCGACCCCGCCGGGGGCGACCACGCCGATCCCGGTGACGGCGACGCGCCGGGTCACGAGACCACCTTGGCGTGTTCCGGCGGGCCGGAGGCCGCGGTCCCCTCGGTGCTCACGTGGCCGAGGTCGGGGCGCGGGGCGAGCGGGCCGAGGTGGAAGACCATCCGGGCCTCGGTGTCGCCGACGTTGCGGAAGCGGTGGCGCATGTTGATCGGGATCATCAGGCCCTGGTCCGGCTTGAGCGGATGGGGCTTCCCGTCCAGGTCCACCTCCAGGTCGCCGCAGACGACGAACACGAACTCCTCGGAGTACGGGTGGTAGTGCTCGCCGATCCGCTCGCCGGGCCTGACGATCGCCAGGCCCATGAAGCCGCTGGTCGCGCCGCAGCTGGTCGGGGTGAGCATGGTGCGCAGCTCGGCGCCGTGGCGGCGGTTCTCCGGTGCCTCGTGGACGCTGACGATCCGTGGGGACTGCGTGGTCATGGAGATCTCCCGTGAGGTGGCGGAACGTCAGTTGTTGATCGGGTCGGCGGAACTGCGGTCGGTGACCGGGTTCATGGCGCGGGCGGCGAGGAAGGAGCCGAGCCCGGCGGCGGTGCGCAGGTCGCCCTGCGGGCCGAGATCGAGCAGCCCGGCGAGCACGGCGGCGCGCCGGTCGTCGGCCACGCCGAGGGCGGCCGCCGGGTCGGCCTCGGCCGGCACCCGCAGGTCGACCAGGCGCACCACCACGTCCTCGCGGTGGAAGACGGTGGCCGCCGCGACCGGCCCGGTCGGGTCGGCGGTGGCGAGGTTGTCGTGCTCGGCCAGCAGCTCGGCCACCTCCTGCCCGCGGCCCGGACGCACCGGGTAGAGCACGGCGTGCCGGTGCAGCCGGGCGGAGGCGGGGGAGCTGGCGATCGCCTGGTGCCGGGCGGGCAGCGCGGCCCTGGCGAAGAACGCCCGGGCGGCCTGCGGGTCGCCCAGTTGGCGGCTCTCCTCCAGGTGCGGGTTGAGCGCCTCCTCGACGGCCCGCACCTCGGGCTGCATCGCCACGTGGCGCAGCGCGTCGCCGAGGTTGCCGATCACCTCGACGGCGCGGACCACCCGGTTGCCGAGCATGAACAGGGAGGTGCGGCGCAGCCGGGTGTGCTCGTCCACCTCGGCCCGGGGGGAGGCGTAGCCGGAGAGGATGCGGGCCACCTCGGGCTCGCTGCCGGGCTTGACGGTGAAGGTCAGCGCGTGGCGCACCACGCCGTCCGGGCCCGGGTCGGCCCTGGGCGGGCCGACGTGCCCGGCGGGGGTGGTGCGCGGCAGCCCGGGCGGCACCTCCATCGGGGCCCGGGTGCCGGTCGAGCCGGCCGCCGAGGTCTCGCGCAGCACGGCGTAGCGCAGCGAGCGGAAGTTGTCGCTGACGCAGCCGTGCATCGGCTTGACCATCTCCCGGTGGGCCGGGCTGTCCACCCACTCCAGGAAGGTCTCCTGGTCCTTCCACTCGCTGGTGATCAGCCACTGGCGCGGGTCGTTGATCGACTGGCACAGCTGGTCGCTGACGTGTCCGGGGACCGAGGCCACCTGGTGGCGCAGCTGCTCGTACACGTCGAGGAAGCGCTGCTGGGCGCCGTCCTGGATCTCCAGCATCAGCACGACCCGCAGCCGGGTGTCGGCCTCGTCGTGCTGCTTCGGCTGGGGTTCGGACAGAGTTGTCATGATCCACTTTCTGCTCTGGGCCGCACGCTGCGGGCCGTGTCGGCCTGCCCGGCGGGTGCTCCCCGGCCTGGGAGGGCGGTGCGACGGCGGGTCGGCCGGGCGCGTCGGCGCCAGGCCTGAGGTCGATCGTGGGCGGCGCGGCGGGCGCGGCGCGAGATTTGCGGGCCATCCGGGCGAAGGGGCGCCACGGGCCCCCTCCGGCGGGGGATGGAAGAGCGGGGCCCCCGGTCGAGCGGGCCCGCCGAGGGCGGCGCCGAGCCCAGTCTCCGGGCCGCGGAATCCCCTGACAGGGTGGAGCAACTGATGAATCCGAAGGTTGACGACCGGGTGCCGGTCCTCATCGTGGGCGGCTCGCTGGTCGGGCTGTCGGCCTCGCTCTTCCTCGGAAGGCTCGGGGTCGGACACCTGCTGGTCGAGAAGCACGCCGACACCTCGCACCACCCGCGGGGGCGCGGCAACAACGTCCGCACCATGGAGCTGTTCCGGGTGGCCGGGATCGAACCGGCGATCCGCGAGGCGGCCTCGATCCTGGCCCCCAACCACGGCATCCTCCAGGCGCCCTCGCTGACCGGCGCCGAGCAGGAGTGGCTGTTCCGGGAGATCGACCCGGGCGGCCGGCTGGCCCGGTTCAGCCCCAGCTCCTGGTGCCTGTGCAGCCAGAACGACCTGGAGCCGGTGCTGCGGCGGGCCGCCCGCGAGCTCGGCGGCGACCTGCGGTTCAGCACCGAACTGGTCTCCTTCGAGCAGGACGCGGAGGGCGTCACCTCGGTGCTGCGCAGCCGGGAGAGCGGCGAGCAGCGGGTGGTGCGCTCGGAGTTCCTGATCGCCGCGGACGGTCCGCGCAGCCCGGTCCGCGAGCGGCTGGGCATCGGCCAGTCCGGCAAGGGCGAGCTGTTCCACAACGTCAGCATCACCTTCCGGGCCAAGCGCCTGGCCGAGGTGGTCGGCGACCGGCACTTCATCGCCTGCTACCTGACCAACCCGGAGGCGGACGGCGCGCTGCTGCCGGTGGACAACCAGGAGGAGTGGGTCTTCCACGCGCCCTGGCACCCCGAGCAGGGCGAGCCGCTGGAGGCCTTCACCGACGAGCGCTGCGAGCGGCACATCCGCACCGCCGTCGGCCTGCCGGAACTGGACGTCGAGGTCACCGGCCGGGCGCCCTGGCACGCCGCCGAGCGGGTGGCCGAGCGGTACGGCGCCGGACGGGTCCTGCTCGCCGGGGACTCCGCCCACGAGATGTCCCCGACCGGGGCGTTCGGTTCCAACACCGGCATCCAGGACGCCCACAACCTGGCGTGGAAGATCGCCGCCGTGCTGTGCGGCTGGGCCGGGCCGAGGCTGCTGGAGACGTACGGGCAGGAGCGCCGCCCGGTCGCCCGGGTGACCGGCGCGCGGGCCTCGGCGCGGTCCGCGGAGCACAGCCACCCGGGCTACGCGGTGGTGCCGGGCGCGGGCCGGCAGGCCGGGGTGCTGGCGGTGGCGCTCGGCTACCGGTACCCGGTGGGCGCGGTGGTCGGCGCGGACCGGGACGGCCCGGTGGTCCCCGAGCAGTTCGAGTCGGCGGGCGAGCCGGGCAGCCGGGCCCCGCACCAGTGGCTGCTGCGGGCGGGGGTGCGGCTCTCCACGCTGGACCTGTACGAGCAGGCGATGGTGCTGCTCACCGGCCCCGAGGGCGGCGCCTGGCAGGCGGGCGCCCAGCGCGCGGCCGACCGGCTGGCCGTCCCGCTGGACGGCTTCCGGATCGGCGACGGCGCCGAGGACGACCTGGCGCCGGAGCCCGGCGCGGACTTCGCCGCCCTGCACGGCATCGGCCCGCTGGGCGCCGTGCTGGTCCGCCCGGACGGCTTCGTCGCCTGGCGCTCGCCCGGCCCGCCGCAGGACGCGGAGGCCGAGTTCGCCACGGCGCTGCGGACGGTGCTGAGC
>NZ_JBHVET010000440.1:0-7195 GCF_042802135.1 Kitasatospora sp. NPDC057512 | reverse complement strand
CTGTCCGGCACGGGGCCGGACAGGGGGCCAAGGGGGCGCGGCACGAGGCGACCCGCGGGATGGGACCGCCGGCCCCGCCCCGGGCGGACGGACCCGGGCGGACGGGCGGACGGACCCGGGCGGACGGGGTCCCCGGGGGTGCCCGGTCAGGTGATGGAGGCCCCCGAGTCGATGCTGATGACCTGGCCGGTCATGCAGTCCTGGTCGAGGAACAGCGTGATCGAGCGGGCGACCTCGCGCGGGGTGACGAACCGCGGCACCGGGACCTTCTCCCGCATGCCCGCCACCACGTGCTCGGGCAGGGTGTCCGTCATGCCGGTGATCATGAAGCCGGGCGACAGGGCGTTGACGGTCACCCCCCGGCGGCCGCACTCCGCCGCGAGCGTGCGGGTCAGCCCGATCAGGCCGGCCTTGGACGCCGAGTAGGCGGTCTGCCCGGCGGTGGCGATCAGCGCCGACGGGGAGACGATGTTCACCACCCGCCCCCAGCGGGCGCGCAGCATCGCCGGCACGCACGCCCTGGCGGTGTGGAAGGAGCCGACGAGGTTCGTGTCGATCACCTGCCGCCACTCGACGGGGTTCTGCATCGCCATCAGCGCGTCCTTGCGGACCGCCCCGTTGTTGACGAGCACGTCCACCGGCCCCAGCGCGGCCCTGACCTGCTCGTACATCGCGGTGACCGCGTCCCAGTCGGCGACCGAGCCGCTCACCAGCACGTGGTCGTTGACCAGCTGCGCCGCGACCTTCTCCGCCCCGGCCCGGGAGCTGTTGTAGTGCACCGCGACCCGGCAGCCCGCCGCGTCCAGCGCCAGCGCCAGCTCGCTACCCAGCCCCCCGGAGGCGCCGGTGACCAGCGCCACCGGGGATTCGGGCCGCGCGCCGAAGGCGTCCTTGCCGCTCACCGCGCCACCCCTCCCCACGTCAGCAGGACCGAACCCCACGTCATACCCGCGCCGAACCCGGCCAGCAGCACCGTGTCGCCGTCCTTGACCCGCCCCGAGTCCAGGGCCTCCGCCAACGCGATCGGGATCGACGCCGACGCGGTGTTCCCGTAGCGCTCCAGGTTCGTCACCAGCCGGTCCGCGGGGATCCCCGTGTGGGAGAGCACCGAGTTGATGATCCGGATGTTCGCCTGGTGCGGGATGACGTGGTCGACGTCCAGCGGCGTGATCTTCGCCTGCTCCAGCGTCTCGCGGATCGTACGCACCGTGTAGCGCACCGCGTTCAGGTAGATCTCGTTGCCGTTGATCTGCGCGTAGTGCAGGCCCTCGGCGACAGTCCGCTCGGTGGTGGGCATCCGCGAACCCCCGGCCAGGACCTTCAAGCTGTTCTTGCACGAGCCGTCCGCGCCCAGGTTCCACGCCCGGATACGGTCGACCGCGCCCGGCCGCAGCACCACCGCGCCCGCGCCGTCGCCCACCAGGATCGACAGGTCCCGGTCCCGCGGGTTCGCCGTCAGCGTGTGCGTGTCCGAACCGATCAGCAGGATCGGACGCGGGTCCATGCGCAGCAGGCCCGCCGCGGTCACCAGCCCGTACACGAACCCCGCGCACTCGGAGTTCACGTCGTGGGCGCTGCCCGCGATGCCCAGCTCGTCGTGGACGAACGCCGACGTCGCCGGCGAGGGCTGCTCCGGGGTCGCCGTCGCCACGATCAGGTGCGCGATGTCCGCGCCCGTCAGGCCCGCGCGCTGAAGGGCCCGGCGCCCGGCCTCCACGGCCATCGACGCCGTGGTCTGCCCCGGGCCCACCGCCCTGCGCTCACGGATCCCGCACCGCGAGACGATCCAGTGCTCGTCCACACCGAAACGCTCCGCGAGCTCGGCACTGGTCACCACCCGTTCGGGCACCGACATGCCCCAGCCGGTGACGTCGAAACCGCTCACCACCCGACCCCTCTCCTCGTCTCCCTGCCCGCCCGGGTGCTCAGTTGGCCTCGGCCGGCACGAGCGCCAGGATCCGCTCGTGGACCACCCGCAGCGTCGTCGTGTCGTCGATGTCCGCGAACAGCGACTCGTCCGCCGGGATGTGCGGGTACTGGTTCTGGAAGCCGTACAGCCACTCCATCAGGTCCAGCGAGTCGACGTCCGCGATGTGCTGCAGCGCGGCGTCCGCGTCGATCTCCTGCGCACCGGAGACCGCCTGGAGCTGCTGGGCCAGGTCCTCGATCGTGGGAATCTGAGACATCAGTGATCGTTCCTCTCCTCGCCCACCCCCGTTTCCCGGGTGATGGGCACGTCAACGCGTCGAATGAACATGTCAGGGACAACCGCCGCCACCCCGCCCCCGCACACCACCCGCCCGCCCGCCCGCCGGCCGGCCGACACATGCGGACGGGCGGACCGGCGGACCGGCGGACGAACGGACACGAGCGGGCCGGCCGACGGGCAGACGGAACCGGGTGCTTCGGCGACACCCCGCACAGGGCCCGGGTGAACCCGTACAGGGCCCGGGTGAACCCGTACAGGGCCCGGGTGAACCCGTACAGGGCCCGGGTGAACCCGTACAGGGCCCGGGTGAACCCGTACAGGGCCCGGGTGAACCCGCACCCGCGGACCCGCACCGCACCGCTCCGCAAGAACCCTCCCGGCCACCCGCACCACCGCACCGCCACCCCCGCCCCCGACGGCCGGCCGGCCCCCGGACACGCGCCCCCGCCCCCCGCCCCCGGGAACACACCACACACACGGCACCGAGGGGACAGGCGAACGAGCGGACACACGGTCACAAGGAACGGACGACCAACACAAGGCCGAACAGGCCGAACAGGCTGAACGGACGGAACGGGCGGGACAGCCGGCGGGAGAACCCTCCGGAACAACACGGCACGACCCCCCGGGAACAGCGGTCAACACCACCCGGGAACCGAAGCACCCCCCGCGACAGGCCGTGGGGGCCGCGTGTCTTGCCGAAACCGCATGAAACCCGCCCCCACGCAACCGGCCCGCAACCCACCCACCCCCCGCCCCCTTGCGCACCGCTTGCGAGACACACGCTTACCTGACCCACAACACACCGCACCCGCACGCACACCACCCCGCCGTACCGGCCCGCACGGCGACCACCGCACAACACCGGCCCGGCACCGCACCAGGCGCCACCAACCACCCGGCCGGACACCGCACCCGCCACCCCGGACGACACCAACCACCCGGGGACACGGCCGAGTTCAGCCAGAACCACCGCCGCACACCGGACGGCACCCAGCCGCCCTGAACGACGGTCGGCCCAGCACCACACCACGCAGCACCGAACGGCCTGACCGTTCTCCCGGACGGCACCAACCAACCGGGACAGCCGCCGAGTTCAGCAAGACCACCATCGGACACCGGACGGCACCCAGCCGCCCACCGCAGGCACCAGGACAGCGGCCGGGCCTGTCACCCCGGCCCGCACCGGGCCGGCCACCGCGCAGGCGGCCCGACCGGGCCGCCCACCCGCCCACCCCGCCCCGGCCGACCCACCACCGTCCGACAACCCCACACACCCACAACCGTCAACCGAGGGGCCCCATCCCATGACCACCGTCGAAGCCCGCTCCATCAACCCCGACGTCGAGGCCATCCGCCACCACTACGAAGTCCCCAACGAGCTCTACCGACTCATCCTCGGCCCCACCATGATGTACTCCGGCGGCTACTGGGAGGACGGCGAGGACCTCGTCACCGTCCTCGACGAGGCCCAGGAACGCAAACTCGACGCCTTCACCGACCTCGCCCGCGCCGCCCACACCGACACCGTCCTGGACATCGGCTGCGGCTGGGGCACCATGCTCAACCGCCTCACCACCGTCCACGGCGTCAAGAAGGCCGTCGGCGTCACCCTCTCCCGCACCCAGGCCGACTTCGTCGACGCCCTGAACAACCCCGCCATCGAAGCCCGCGTCGAAAGCTGGGAAGACCACCGCCTCGCCGACGGCCAGACCCCCTACGACGCCGCGTTCTGCATCAACGCCCTCGAACACTTCGTCCTGTCCTCCCTCACCCCCAAAGAGCGCACCCAGCGCTACCGCGTCTTCTTCAAGCAGGTCCACTCCCTGCTCAAGCCCGGCGCCCGCTTCGTCCTGCACACCATGACCGTCGAGAACCCCCCACTGCGCCGCCAGCTCCTCGACGACCTCAAATTCCTCCAGCGCGAAGAGTTCGAAGGCTGCCACATCCCCCGCCTGCCCGAACTCGCCGCCGGCCTCGACGGCCTCTTCGAAGTCACCGAGATCCGCAACGAACCCGAATCCTTCGCCCGCGCCTGCCGCGCCTGGCTCCAACTCCTCGCCGCCCGCCGCGACGAAGCCGTCACCATGACCGACGAAACCACCGTCGCCCGCTTCGAACGCTACCTCGACATCTTCGCCTACACCCTCGAAGACCACATCTTCAACAACTTCCGCGTCACCCTCACCCGCCGCGCCTGACCCCCGGGCCCACCCAGGACACCCGAGACAAGGACACCGACGCCATGACCACCACCCCCGCCCCCAACCGCACCACCACCACCGGCACCACCACCGGTGCGACCGACACCGGCACCGGCACCACCGCCGACGCCACCCCCACCACAGCCCCGACGGCGGGGGTGGCCCCCACCCCCACCACCAACACGGCCACCACCAGCACCGGTACGGGCACCACCAGTACGGCCGGCACCACCACCAACACCGGTACGGGCACCACCACGGGCAGCGGCACGGGCACGACCACCGCCGCGGGCACCACCGCCGGCAGCGGTACGGGCACCAGCACCGGTGCGGCCGGCGCCGGCACGGGCAGCGCCACGACCGCCCCCCGCACCACGCCCCGCAACACCACCGGCACCGGCGCGGTCACCGTCCCCGGCACGACCACCACCACTGGCGCGGACACCGCACACGCCACCGCCCCCCGCACCACCGGCGACCTCGCCGTACGCCACCTCAAAGTCGCCGTCATCGGCGCCGGCATCTCCGGCCTCGGCACCGCCATCGGCCTCCTCAAAGCCGGCATCGACGACTTCCTCGTCTTCGAACGCGCCACCGACCTCGGCGGCACCTGGCGCGACAACACCTACCCCGGCTGCGCCTGCGACGTCCAGGCCCACCTCTACTCCTACTCCTTCGCCCGCAACCCCGACTGGAAGTCCACCTTCGCCACCCAGGCCGAAGTCCACGCCTACCTCAAAGACTGCGCCACACGCCACGGCGTCGACCCCCACCTGCGCTACGACCACGAACTCCACAACGCCACCTGGAACGACACCCACCACCACTGGGACATCCGCACCAAACACGGCCGCTACACCGCCCAGATCCTCGTCACCGGCACCGGCTACCTCTCCGACCCCGCCATCCCCAACATCCCCGGCCTCGACACCTTCACCGGCACCCTCTTCCACTCCTCACGCTGGAACCACGACCACGACCTGACCGGCCGCAACGTCGCCGTCATCGGCACCGGCGCCTCCGCCATCCAGTTCGTCCCCGCCATCCAACCCGACGTCAACCGCCTCGACCTCTACCAGCGCACACCCCCCTGGATCGCCGCCAAACCCGACAAACCCAACACCCCCCGCCACACCTGGATGCTCCGCCACCTCCCCGGCTACCAGCGCTTCCGCCGCACCTTCAACAAACACGGCCGCGAAATCGTCGCGTTCTTCATGTCCCGCCCCTCCCGCACCACCGGCATGAAGAACATGGCCGCCGGCCACCTCAAAAAATCCGTCACCGACCCCGCCCTGCGCACCCGCCTCACCCCCGACTACACCGTCGGCTGCAAACGCCTCCTCTTCTCCAACACCTGGTACCCCGCCATCCAACAACCCAACGTCGACATCATCTCCGACACCATCACCCGCATCGGCCCCACCCACATCACCACCACCGACGGCACCACCCGCCACATCGACACCATCATCCTCGCCACCGGCTTCACCGCCACCGACCGCCCCATCGCCCACCTCATCCACGGCCGCAACGGACACACCCTGGCCGACACCTGGAACCGCGACGGCATGACCGCCCACCGCGGCACCACCATCCACGGCTTCCCCAACCTCTTCATGCTCCTCGGCCCCAACACCACCCTCGGCCACTCCTCCCAAACCGTCATGATCGAAGCCCAGATCACCTACATCCTCGCCGCCCTCAAAACCCTCCACACCCACCACCTCACCACCCTCGACGTCCACCCCCACGCCCAAACCACCTACAACCACACCCTCCAAAACCGCCTCAAAAACACCGTCTGGAACACCGGCGGCTGCACCAGCTGGTACACCGACACCAAAGGCAACAACCCCTCCATCTGGCCCACCTACACCTGGCGCTTCCACCACCAAACCCGCACCTTCGACCTCACCAACTACCAAACCACCACCCACACCAACCACACCACCAACCCCTAACCCACCCACCCACGGCCACCCACACGCCAAGGCCAAGACCAGGACCAGGGACAGGGACACCGCCAGGACCACGGCCAGGGGCACGGGCAGGACCAAGGCCAGGGGCAGGGGCAGGGGCACGGGCAGGACCAGGACCACGGCCAAGGCCAGGGACAGGGGCAAGGCCAGGACCAGGGGCAGGACCAAGGCCAGGGACAGGGGCAGGGGCAGGGGCAGGGACACCCGCCCACCCACGGCCCACGGCCCACAGCCCACAGCCCACAGCCCACAGCCCACAGCCCACAGCCACGATCCGCCCCCACCCGCCCGAACACCCCCGCACCCACGGCCACCCACCCGAACAGCCACGAGGACACACGGACACGGACACGGACAGGGTCACGGGACAGGGACAACGGGCGCCGGGGACAACAACGGGCAAGGGAGCAACGGGACAAGGGACAGGCCGGCCCACACCACGGACCGGCCACCCACCCCACAACAACAACACACGGCATCTGAGTCTCGGCGCGGGCACCAGGCAGCACAGCCAAGACCGACGAAGCCAATGCGGTGAGACCGGAACACCGACAGGAACACCCAGCACAGCCGGCACGGCAAAACCGAAAAGGCCGATGCGCTCGCAACGACGGGACCGGCAGCAGCGACCAGTACGGCCAGCATGCCAGGAACGGCCGGAACCGCCACTACGGCCGGACCAACAGGAACGGCCGACACCACCCGCTGGAGCAGAACAGCTACAGAACCAGCCCCACAGCATCACAACCAGACCAGCACAAACGGAACCTCAACCACCACTCAAAGCACCACCCGACAGC
>NZ_JBHVET010000439.1:0-7217 GCF_042802135.1 Kitasatospora sp. NPDC057512 | reverse complement strand
CCCCCCGTGCCGCCCGCACCGTCCCGTCGGACGGATCCGCGGGCGGCACGGGCCGTTCCGGGGGTCGGCACGGCCGGTCCCGCGGGCGGTCCGGACGGTTCTCCTCCGTCACATAGGATGTCCGGCCGGAGGGGGGCGGAACGGCGGGGAGAGGACAGGTGCGGGTAGCACGCACGGCACGGACCACCACCGACTACGAGGCGACGACCGGGCGGATAGCCGGGCTGCCGCTCCGGAGGCACCACGTCCTGCTGACCGCCTGGACGGTGCTCTGGTTCCTCCTGGTCGAGCCCAGCGGCGGCTTCTCCTGGCACTACCTGCGCCAGGGCGAGCAGCTGCTCTTCAGCGGCCAGCCCGACGGCGGCCTGTCGCTCTACGCCCACCACCCGGAGCTCCAGATCGGCCCGGTCAGCCTGGCCGCGGCCCGGCTCACCGCCCCGTTCGCACCGCACACCGGCGAGCTGATCGCCGAGGCGGTGAGCGCCGGGCTGGGCCTGGTGATGCTGGTCGTGGTCGGCCGCACCGCCGCCCTGTACTACCTCGGCACCGGGACCAACCACCGGCGGCTCCAGCAGCGGCTACTGATCGCCGGGCTGGCGTTCATCCCGATGTGGGTCGAGGTCTCGGTCCGCTTCGCGCACCTGGACGACGTCCTCGCGCTGTTCTTCACCACCCTCGCCGCGCACGCCCTGGCCCGCGGCAAGCCCGTCCAGGTCGCGGTCTTCCTGGCGCTGGCGGTGGACTCCAAGCCCTGGGCGATCGCCTTCGCCCCGCTGATCCTGGCACTGCCCCGGCCCGCCTGGCTGCGCACCGCACTCTGGTTCTGCGCCCTGGTGGCGATCGCCTGGCTGCCGTTCTACCTGGGCAACCTGGACACCATGGCGGCCGCCAAGTTCACCATCCCGAACCAGCCCGCCTCCGCGCTGCGCTGGTTCGGGGTCACCGACCCGGCCACCCCGTGGTGGGACCGTCCGACCCAGTTCGCGCTCGGCATCGGGCTCGGCTGCGTGGCCGTCTGGCGCGGCCGCTGGCCGGCCGTGGTGCTGCTGGGCGCCGACGCCCGCGTCCTGCTCGACCCGAGCGTCTACACCTACTACACGGCCTCGATCCTGCTCGGCACCCTGCTCTGGGACGCCGTCGGGCAGAAGCGGCTGGTCCCGTGGTGGAGCTGGATCGCGCTGGCCTCGCTGTACGGCGGCACGCTGTTCCTCCCGTCCGACGCGGCCCGCGGCTTCGTCCGGCTCGCCTTCGTGGTGGTCTCCGCCGCGTACGTGCTGTTCTGGCCCACCCAGCGGTCCCGTCGGCAGCGGCCCGCCGCACCCGGCGACGGGGGGAGCGGCGGCACCGGCCGCCGGGGCGGCCGGCGGCGCGAGCGGGTGCCGGCCGGTGCCGGGGTCTGACGGCGCGGGCCCGTCCCCGTCCACGGCTTGACCCTCACGCGACGTGAGAGCCGAGAGTGGTGGTCAGCACCAGGGAGGAACCCCGATGACCAGTGAGGGCTACTCGGTCGGCGGCTTGGCGAAGATCGCCAAGGTGACCGTCCGCACCCTGCACCACTACGACGAGATCGGCCTGCTGTCCCCGGCCGGCCGTACCCGGTCCGGCTACCGCCGGTACGTGGACGCCGACCTCGACCGGCTGCAGCAGATCCTCTTCTACCGGGAGCTCGGGTTCCCCCTGGACGAGATCGCGGCGATCCTGGACGACGACTCGGTCAGTCCGACCGAACACCTCCGGCGGCAGCACCGGCTGCTGACCGACCGGATCAGTCACCTCCAGGAGCTCGCCTCAGCCGTCGAACACGCCATGGAGGCACGGAGAATGGGCATTCAGCTGACCCCGGAGGAGAAGTTCGAGATCTTCGGCGAGGGCTACCAGGAGGGCTGGGAGCAGGAGGCCGAGCAGCGCTGGGGCGACACCGAGGCGTGGGCCGAGTCGCAGCGCCGCACCGGCGGCTACTCCAAGGCCGACTGGCAGCGCATCCAGGTCGAGACGACCGCGCTCAACGAGCGCCTGGCCGGGGCGGTCGCCGCCGGCGAGCCCGCCGACGGCACGGTGGCCACCGACCTCGCGGAGGAGCACCGGCAGCACATCTGCCAGAACTTCTACGACTGCACGTACACCATCCACCGCGGGCTGGCCGACCTGTACGTCTCCGACCCGCGCTGGACCGACACCTACGAGAAGATCGCGCCGGGCCTGGCCCGGTGGCTGCACGACGCCATCGTCGCCAACGCGGACCTGCGCGAGGGGAAGCCCGCGGAGAAGACCGAGGGGGAGCGCGCGGGGCAGTAGGCCGCGCGCTCAGGCCACCCCGCGCCCGAAGGAGCGCCGGTAGGCGGTCGGCGAGGTGCGCATCACCCGGCCGAAGTGGTGGCGGAAGGTCGCGGCGCTCTCGAAGCCGACCGCCGCGGCGATCTCCTCCACCGTTCCCTCCGGCGACTCCAGCAGCGCCAGACTGGTCGCGATGCGCTGGGTGACGACCCAGCGCATCGGGCTGGTCCCGGTGCGGGCGGTGAAGTGCCGCAGGTACGAGCGGTCCGACATCCGGGCGGCGCGGGCCAGCTGCGAGATGGTCAGCGGGGACGACAGGTGGTCCAGCGCCCACCGCATGCTGCGGGCGATCCCGTCGTCCTCCTCCTGGACCGGGCGGACCGCCGCCTCGACGAACTGGGCCTGCCCGCCGTCCCGGTGGGGTGCCACCACGAAGCGGCGGGCCACCGCGTTGGCCACCTTGGCGCCGTGGTCCCGGCGGACCAGGTGCAGGCAGAGGTCGATGCCGGCCGCGCTGCCCGCGCTGGTCAGCACGTCGCCGTTGTCCACGTACAGCACGTCCGGGTCGACCCGCACCGCCGGGTACCGCTGCTGGAGCAGCTCGGCGTACCGCCAGTGGGTGGTCGCCTTCCGGCCGTCCAGCAGTCCGGCGGCGGCCGGCGCGAAGGCGCCCGAGCAGATCGACACGATCCGGGCGCCGCGCCCGTGCGCGGTGCGCAGCGCCTCGACCAGGTCGGGGGAGACGCCGCCGAACGGGTTCGGCACCCCGGGGACCACCACCGTGTCGGCCGCCGCCAGCTCGTCCAGCCCGTGCCGGGCGGTCAGCGCGAAGCCGCCCACCGCCTCCAGCGGCGTCCCGGGGCGGTCGGCGCACACCTTCAGTCCGTACCAGGGCGCCGCCAGCAGCCCGGCCAGCTCGGGCCGCGCCAGCCCGAACACCTCGACCACCACGCCGAGTTCGAACGGCGCCATGCCCGGAAAGGCGTACACCGCGACGTCGTGCACGGGCTCCGGGCGCCGGCCGATGGCGACGGGCACCGGCCGCGGGACGGCTCCGGTCCGGTCCTCGGCGTGCTGCTCGGCCATGCGAACCCCCTGCTCACGGGTGGCGGAATGCCGGTGAGTGTAGCCGTCCCGACCCCTTCGGAACTTTCTTCGAACCCACCTGCAACCTTCACCCCCGTCACACGTCCTTTGGTACGGGGCGGAGGGATCCCGGCAGAGGGCGGCTGGGATGATCCCCCCGATCACGATCTTGATCAGGTGACCTGACGGAACGGCGGCCGCCGTCACCGTCCCGGGGGAAAGCGGAAACGCGCATGTCCATGGCCATCGGGCCGACCGCCGCGCAGGCAGGGGGGCGGGGCTTCTCCATCCGTGGAGTCGTCACCGCGCTGTTCGGCGCGCAGGAGGCCGGCGAGCCGCTCGCCGGCGCCGTCACCGAGCAGGAGGCGAAGCAGCGCCGCTCCGGCTTCCGGCTGCTGCGCGGCGGCCGCAAGCCCGCCGAGGACCGGCCCACCCTGACCGACCTGTACCACGCCCACCGGCTCGGCCTGGTCCGGATGGCGGTCATGCTGGTCGACCACCAGGACCTGGCCGAGGACGTCGTCCAGGACGCCTTCACCCAGCTCTACCAGCGCCACGGCGAGGAGTTGGACGACCTCGACAACGCGCTCGGCTACCTGCGCACCTCGGTGGTCAACGGCGCCCGCTCGATGCTGCGCCGCCGTAAGACCGCCCGCGAGTACGTGCCGCCGCACGTGGCCGACGCCCCGTCCGCCGAGGACCACGCGGTGCTCAACGACGAGCACCGCCGGGTGCTGGTGGCCCTGCAGGAGTTGACTCCCCGCCAGCGTGAGGTGCTGGTGCTGCGCTACTGGTCCGACCTGTCGGAGGCGCAGATAGCCGAGACCCTGGGGCTGTCCCGGGGTGCCGTGAAGTCCACCGCCAGCCGCGCTCTGGACGCCTTGGAAAAGCACCTGGAGAAGGTTCGATGACCGACAAGCTCCCCCGCCGCAGCGGCGGCGACGGCGACGGGCCGGCCGAGACACCGACGGAACGGCTGCTCCGCGAGGCGATGACGGCCCGGGCCTCCCTGGTCACGGCCGCCAGCCTGCGCCCGGCCGCTCCCCCGAAGAACCGGATCCGCCGGCTGCGCCCGGTGTACGCCGTCACCGTGCCGCTCGGCCTGGCCGCCGCCATGGCGCTCGGCGTGCTCACCTTCCACGGCGAGCCGGTCGCCCAGGACGAGGTCCCGCCCCCGGCCGCCACCCTGACCACCTCGCCGAGCCCGACGCCCGAGCCGACCGGCGACCCCAGCCCGACGGCCGCCCCCACCGATCCGGGCACCCCCGCCGGCACGGCCGAGACCGAGGTCCCGCTCGCCGACGGCACTCCGACCTCCGCGACCTCCGCCCCCGGCACCGCGAGCGGCGCGGCGAGTTCGTCCAGCCTGCGGGGCGTCAAGTTCAAGGTCCCGGCTGGCTGGAAGGCCGTACCGGTCTCGGCCGACCGGGTGTGCGTCCTGAGTCCGGGCGCGCCGACGGAGCCGCAGCAGGGCTGGGCGCCGGCGAGGTGCGAGCCGTACGGCGTCCTGGTGGTGGCCTACAACTCCCCGGACGAACTCGCGGGCGGCGCCTGGCCGACGACGGACGACCTGGTCGCCGACAGCGGCTGGGGTCACCAGCCGAACTGCCCGATCTGGGGCCGGCCCTACTTCCCGGACAACGGCTACTCCTCGGTCGGCGCACCCGTGCGGACCAAGTCCACCGTGGCCGGCAAGACGATCGACAAGACCCAGTGGAACGTCACCTGCAAGCCCGGGGACGCCTTCACCGCCCAGCTGTGGGGGATGGGTCTGGACCAGGTCTTCGTGGTGGCGAACGGGCTCAAGAGCGACTACCAGCCGGGCCTGACGGCGATCGTCAACAGCCTGGACGTGAGCGGCCACAAGTCGCCGTCCCTGACCCCGTCGGACAAGGGGGCGAAGGACATCGCGATCACGGTCGACGGCGGCATCGGCGCGGGGCAGAAGGTGTCCACCAACGGCACCCCGGTGACCTTCTCGGTGACGTACCGGAACACCGGCCAGAAGACGTACGACAAGCTCCAGCCGCTGGTCTACACGAAGGAGTACGACGGGACGCCGCCGAGCGAGATGGTCACGATGAACAAGGGCAGGCTGGAGCGCCAGGACGGCGGCGCCTGGAGGGAGATCCCGCTCGCGATCGGCGGCGGCATGGACTACGCCATGGTGGGCCAGCAGGCCCAGTTCTCGCTCGCGCCGGGGGAGTCCAGGACGGTGACGTACCGGATGAGCCTCGACAAGCTGGACGGGCCGGGCACGATGCCGGTGTCACTCCAGGCGACGCTGCCGTACGACGGCTCCGCGCCGCTGACCTCCCTGAAAGAGGTGATCGTCCCGGTGACGGTCGTGAAGTAGCCGTACCGCACGGGCAGTTGAGGCGTCGTGGCCGGGTTTCCCCGGTCGCGGCGCCTTTCGGCGTTCCGGGGAGGGGTCCGGAAAAATTCTTCGAACCGGCCTGCAACCCCCCGGCGGGATGGACGTCTATCAGGGTGAGAGGCAGGGAGAGCGAGCCGGCGGGACCGGGGCTCGGGCCGGCTCCTCGGGGCGCGACGGTAGGCGCCCGCTCATTCGATCACCACCATCACCATGTCCTTGGGGGGACTGTCACATGAACGCGTCCGTTATCGCCCGTATTGCGAAGATCGTCCCGCTGGCCGTCGTCACCGCCGTGGGGATCGCGGCCTGCGGCCCGACGCACGGCGAGGCGTCCGTCGCCGCCTCCGCTCCCGCCGCCACCCCCGCGGCCACCTCGTCGGCCACCCCCGGCGCGGGCGCCGTCCCGACCACCCCCGCCCCGGCCGCGCCGACCACCGAGGCCGCGCCGACCACCGCCGCCCCGGCCGCCCCGGCGCCCGCGGCCGCGGCCGCCAGGACCGAGGCCAAGCCCGTCGCGAAGGCGCCGGCCAAGCCCGCCGTCAAGCCCGTGGCCAAGCCCGCCGCGCCGAAGGCCGCCCCGGCCGAGTCCGGCGGAAGCGGGATCGGCATCACCTTCGACGGCCTGAACGAGGGCGGGCAGATCGAACTGAACGACCTGGTGTCCTTCTCCGTGACCTGGAAGAACAACGACGCCACCGGCACCCGCGGCGTGGCCCCGGTGGTGGCCACCCAGCTGTACGCGGGCGCGCCCTGCGCACGGGTGTTCGGGAGCGCGGACGGCACCCTGGAGCGCAAGGACGCCTCGGGCTGGAAGACGCTGGACCACCTCAGCCAGGGCACCGGGATGGACTACGTGATCAACCGGAACGACGGGGCCTTCACGCTGGCGGCCGGCGAGAGCCGGACCATCGAGTACCGGATGCGGCTGTCCACGGCCAACCGGCCGGGGCGGATCACGATCGAGGCGGACGCCCCGGTGCCGAACTCCACGGACTACCAGGACATGGCGAAGGCCGTGGTGAACGCCGCGCTCGTCGACCACCGGGCCCCGGAGGTGACCGGCGTGACGGCGTCGAGCCCCAAGGTCGGGACGACCCCCGCCGAGTTCGGCTTCGTGGTCGACGCCCCGCACGGCACCACGGACCTGCGCCCCGTGGTGGGCGTGTCGAGCGCCGCGTGGCTGACCCCGGACGACGTCGTGCTGGAGGTCATGGCCGGCGGCGCGTGGAAGCCGGTCGAGCTGCGGGAGGACTGCGACGGCCTGATCGCGGTCGCCCCGACCGGGCTGGAGTCCAACCGCCGGGGCGACTCGGTCGAGTACTCCTTCCGGATCACGATGAAGAAGGCCCCGCGGTTCGACGTCGAGGTCGAGGTCGGCGCCCAGACGAACGGCCACCAGGCCGGCCGCTGGAACGCCTTCGGCCCCCAGGGCCGCCGGTGACGGACGCCCGCCCCCGAGCCGAAGGGCCCGGCCTCCCAC
>NZ_JBHVET010000438.1:0-7230 GCF_042802135.1 Kitasatospora sp. NPDC057512 | reverse complement strand
CCGCCGGACGAAGCGGCTGGTGCCCCGCCGGACGAACCGGCGGCTGTTCCGCCGGGCGGCTCGGCCACCGCTCCGCCGGGTGCCCCCTCCTCCCGCAGGGCCGCCGTCTCGGACTTCAGGATCCGCATCGACTTCCCCAGTCCGCGCGCCATCTCGGGCAGCTTCTTGGAGCCGAACAGCAGCACCAGGACGGCCACCGTGACCAGCACGTGCCAGGGCTCCAGACCATTGCGCAGCATCGCCGCCTCACCCGGCCTTTCGTCGTCGTGACCGGGGCCGCGTGTACGGCCTCCCGGTCGTCTCGGGGTGGTTTGGGTGACTTCACCGTAAAGCTTGACTGATTTTTCAGTCAATGCGAGAGTCGGTCCCGGCGCTGCCGACCGACCTCGTCCACCCGGACGACCTCCTCGTCCGCCGCCGACCGGCACCATGCGGGCCGCTCCCCCGGAGCCCCGCCCTCCCCGCCGCACCGGATCCACCCCCCAGCCCCACCGGAGTCCACCGTGTCCCAGTCCCCCCTCGCCCGCCGCACGGTGCTGCGCTCCCTCGCCGGAGCCGGTGCGATCGCCCTCGGCGCGACGGCCTGCGCCGCCGCCGGCGACGACCCGGCCGGCCCCGCGGCCCCGACCTCCGGCACCCCCGGGCAACCGGCCGCGCAGACGCCCTCCCAGCCCCCGGCGCCCACCTCCGATCCCACCTCCGTGCCCGCTCGCGGACGGCGGCTCGGCGGCGAGTGGGAGAAGCACGAGCGGACCTTCATGGCCTGGCCCGCCTCCGAGAACGTCTGGGGCGAGCAGCTCGGGGCCGTCCGCAGGGACATCGCCACCGTGGCCCGGGCCATCGGACAGCGCGAACCGGTGGTCCTGCTCGTCCGCCCCGGCCAGGAGGCCTCGGCCCGCAACGCCTGCGGCTCGGACGTCGAGCTGCTCGCCGTCCCGGTGGACGACCTGTGGGCCCGTGACACCCTGCCGGTCTTCGTCGAGGAAGGCGGAAAGGTCAAGGGCGTCGACTTCAACTTCAGCGGCTGGGGCGGGAAGCAGGAGCACGCCAACGACGCCCGGATCACCCGCACCGTCCTGGAGAAGTACGGGATCGAGCGGCTGGAGACCCCGATCACCGCCGAGGGCGGCTCCTTCGAGACCGACGGCCAGGGCACGCTGCTGGTCACCGAGAGCTCCGTGGTCAACGACAACCGCAACCCGGGCCGTACCCGCGACGAGGTCGAGGCGGAGCTCAAGCGGACCCTGGGCCTCACCAAGGTGATCTGGCTGGCGGGCGTCAAGGGCAAGGACATCACCGACGCCCACGTCGACTGCCTCGCCCGCTTCGCCGCCCCCGGCGTCGTCTTCCTGGACCGCGCCTTCCCCGGCACCCCGCCCGACGTCTGGTCCCGCTCCGCCGACCAGGCCCGCGCCGTCCTCGCCGAGGCCACCGACGCGACCGGCGGGAAGCTCAAGGTCGTCGAGATCGGCCAGCCCGACCCGGACCGGATCACCGGCCGCGGCGACGCCTTCGTCTCCTCGTACATGAACTTCTACATCGGCAACAAGGGCGTCTACCTGCCGCTCTTCGGCGACGCCAAGGCCGACGGCCACGCCCAGGAGGTCTTCCGGGAGCAGTTCCCGGACCGCGAGATCGTCCCCGTGAAGATCGACACCATCGCCTCCGGCGGGGGCGGCATCCACTGCTCCACCCACGACCAGCCGGCCGGCTGACCCCCGCCGCCCCGCACCGAGGGAGAAGGGACCCCCCGTGCAGCTGACCCCCACCGAACGCGACCGGCTGCTGATCTTCACAGCAGCCGAACTCGCCCGCGCCCGCCGCGCCCGCGGCCTGCGGCTCAACGTCCCCGAGGCCACCGCACTCGTCTCGGACACCGTCTGCGAGGCCGCCCGCGACGGGCTGCGCCTGGCCGAGGCCGTCGCGCGCGGCCGCTCCGTCCTCTCCCCCGCCGACGTCCTGCCCGGCGTGGCGGACCTCGTCACCGAGATCCACGTCGAGGCCGTGTTCGAGGACGGCACCCGGCTCGCCGTCATCGCCGACCCGTTCGGCGGCGGCGCCCTCGGCGAGGCCGCACCCGGCGCCGTCCTCACCGACGGCCACGCCGCGACCGGACCGGAACCCGTCCGCACCCTCGCCGTGCGCAACACCTCCGGGGTGCCGGTCTCGGTCACCTCGCACTTCCACTTCTTTGAGGCCAACCCCCGGCTGGCCTTCGACCGGGCCGCCGCCTACGGGATGCACCTCGCCGTCCCGGCCGGCTCCTCGGTGCGCTTCGACCCGGGCGCCACCGTCGAGGTCGGTCTGGTGCCGATCGGCGGCGAGCGGGTCGCGATCGGCTTCGCCGGGCTGGTCGACGGACCGCTGGACTCGCCCCGGGTACGGCGCGAGGCGCTGCGCCGGGCCGCCGAACAGGGCTACCTCGGAGCGGCCCGCGAAGGAGCGGCCGACGGCGAGGCGGCCGGCGCAGGAACGGCCGACGGCGGAGCAGTCGGCGAAGGAACGAGCGGCGAAGGACAGGAGCGGCAACCGTGAGCAGCAGCAGCATCGACGCGTCCGAGTACACGGCCGTGCACGGCCCGCGCGCCGGGGACCGGGTCCGGCTCGGCGACAGCGGCCTGGTCGTCCGGGTCGAGTCCGACTCCCAGCGGCCGGGCGACGAGTTCCTGGTCGGCTTCGGCAAGACCGCCCGGGACGGCCTGCACCTCAAGGCCGCCGCCGTCCGGGACACCTGCGACCTCGTCATCAGCAACGTCCTGGTGATCGACGCGATCCAGGGCATCCGCAAGACCTCGATCGGCATCCGGGAGGGCCGGATCGCCTCGATCGGACGGGCCGGCAACCCGGACACCCTGGACGGCGTGGACGTGGTCGTCGGCACCGGGACGGCCATCGTCTCCGGCGAGGGCCTGATCGTCACCGCCGGCGCCATCGACACCCATGTGCACCTGATGTCCCCCCGGATCATGGAGGCCTCGCTGGCCTCCGGTGTCACCACCATCATCGGCCAGGAGTTCGGCCCGGTCTGGGGCGTCGGCGTCAACTCCCCCTGGGCGCTGCGGCACGCCTTCAACTCCTTCGATGCCTGGCCCGTCAACATCGGCTTCCTGGGCCGCGGTTCGTCCTCCCACCCCGCCCCGCTCGTCGAGGCCCTCGCCGAGGGCGGAGCCTGCGGCTTCAAGGTGCACGAGGACATGGGCGCGCACACCCGTGCGCTGGACACCGCGCTGTCCGTCGCCGAGGCCCACGACGTCCAAGTAGCCCTGCACACCGACGGGTTGAACGAGTGCCTCTCCGTCGAGGACACCCTGAAGGTCCTCGAAGGCCGGACCATCCACGCCTTCCACATCGAGGGCTGCGGCGGCGGACACGTCCCCAACGTCCTCAAGATGGCGGGCGTGCCGAACGTCATCGGCTCCTCCACCAACCCCACCCTCCCGTTCGGGCGGGACGCGGTCGCCGAGCACTACGGCATGATCGTCTCCGTCCACGGGCTCAAGACCGACCTGCCGGGCGACGCCGCGATGGCCCGCGACCGCATCCGGGCCGGCACCATGGGCGCCGAGGACGTGCTGCACGACCTCGGGGCCATCGGCATCACCTCCTCCGACGCCCAGGGCATGGGCCGGGCCGGCGAGACCGTGCGCCGCACCTTCGCGGTGGCGGGCAAGATGAAGGCCGAACGCGGCCCGTTGGAGGGCGACGGCCCGGACGACGACAACCAGCGCGTGCTGCGCTACATCGCCAAGCTCACCATCAACCCGGCCATCGCCCACGGCCTCTCCCACGAGGTCGGCTCGATCGAGATCGGCAAGCTCGCCGACCTCGTCCTGTGGCGCCCGGCGTCCTTCGGTGCCAAGCCCCAGCTGGTCCTCAAGGCCGGCTTCCCCGCGTACGGCGTCACCGGCGACCCCAACGCCGCCACCGAGACCTGCCAACCCCTCGTCATGGGGCCCCTGTTCGGCGCCCACGGCGCCACCCCCGCGGACCTCTCCGTCGCCTTCACCAGCCGCGCCGCCGCCGAGTCCGGCACCCACGCCCGCCCGTACGACACCATGACCACCCGCCGACGCCGCGTCGCCGTCCGCCACACCCGCGGCATCGGCCCGGGCGACATGGTCCGCAACAGCCGCCTCGGCGAGGTCCTCGTCGACCCGCGTGAGGGCCTCGTCACCCTCGACGGCACCCCGCTGCGGTCCGACCCCGCCGAGGAGGTCCCGCTGAACCGCCTCTACTTCCTCTGATCCCTCCGCCCCGTGGGCCGGGGCGGGCCGGCGGACTCCTCGCCGGTCGGCGCGCGGCCCACCGGGGCGAGCCGGCCTCCGCCCCCGTGCGCCGCGCGGTCCACCAGCGCGCCCCGGCGCGAAGGGTTCGCAGGAGGTGCACCGGGCCGCAGACTGTGTCCCGACCCCGCACCGGAGGAACGACGATGCCCACCGCCAGCCGTCCGCCGGCCCCTCCCGTCGCTCCCGGGCGGCTCCCACTGATCGGCCACGCCCTGGAGCTGTGGCGGCGTCCGCTGGAGTTCCTCGGCGGCCTCACCGCCTACGACCGGATCGTGGCCGCCCACCTCGGGCCGAAGCCGAGCTACGTGCTGACCAGCCCGGAGCTGGTCCACCGCGTCCTGGTCACCGACGCGGCGAGCTTCGCCAAGGGCCGCTCCTTCGACAAGCTCCGCCCCTACCTCGGGAACGGACTGGCCACCTCCCAGGGCCCCCTCCACCTCCGACAACGGCGCCTGATGCAACCGGCGTTCCACCACCGCCAGATCGCGCACCACGTCGACACCATGGCGCGGCTCGCCACCGAGCGCGCCGACTCCTGGCGGCCCGGCCAGGTCGTCGACGTCACCCGGCAGATGCTGGAGCTGTCCCTCTCCGTCGTCACCTCGACCCTGTTCTCCACCTCGCTCGACGCGTCCGCCGCCGCCGAGATCCGCCACGCCCTGCCCATCGTCCTACGCGGCATGTACACCCGTGTACTGGACCCCACGGACCTGTGGCACCGGCTCCCCACCCCGGGCAACCGCCGCCTCGCCGACGCCCACGCCCGGCTGCGCCGCGCCATCGACCACCTCATCCACACCGGACGCGCCGGACGCGCCGGGTCGGCCGGATCCACCGGAGGCACCGACGGCACGGGCGAGCGGACGGACCTGCTGTCGATGCTCCTCCGGGCCCGGGACGCCGACAGCGGTGCGGCCATGAGCGACCGTCAGCTCCACGACGAACTCATCACCCTGCTGGTGGCCGGCACCGAGACCGCCGCGGGCGGGCTCGCCTGGCTCTTCCACGAGCTGGGCCGGCACCCGCTCGTCGACCAGCGGCTCCACCGGGAGCTGCGCGACCACGCCGCCCTCCCCCTCAGCCCCGAGCGGCTGGCCGGGCTGGAGTACACGCGTCGCGTCGTCGACGAGGCGCTGCGCGTGCGCAACCCCGGCGGCATCACGATCCGCCGGGCGACCACCGACGTCGAACTCGGCGGCTACCGCTTCCCCCGGGGCACCGAGTTCATCTTCAGCGCCCTGGTCCTCCACCGGAACCCCCGCTACTTCCCCCACCCCCTGCGGTTCGACCCCGACCGCTGGCTGCCCGACCGGCCTCCCGTCCCGCGCGGCGCGTTCGTCCCCTTCGGCGCCGGCAGCCACCTGTGCATCGGCGAGTCCTTCGCCCGCACCGAGATGACGACCGTGGTCGCGGCCGTCGCGGGCCGCTGGCGACTGGCCCCCGTCCCGGGAGCGCGGGTACGGGGCGTCATGACCAGCACCAACCGTCCCGAGAACCTCCTGATGACGGTGGAACCGCGCACGGACCCGCCCGGGAACCGCCCGCCCGGGCCCTGACCGGTGCCGGGAGCCGTCGGGAGGCCCCGTCGCGGGGCCCGCGACGGACCGTGGCGCGGATCACAGCGGACTTCGCGCGGACGGCGAAATGCGGGGGCCGCCAAGGCGGTTGGCACCGGCGAACGATCACCGTCACCGCCCTGGCGCCCGCCACCGCCACCGCCACCGCCGACCGCGAGGAATCCTCATGACCGTCACCGAGCCCGCCGCCTCCCGCGCGGCCGACCTCCTGTCCCGGCCCGTCACGATCAACGGGCTGACCGTGCCCAACCGCATCGTGATGGCGCCGATGACGCGCTCGTTCTCCCCGGGCGGCGTGCCCGGCGAGGACGTGCGCTCGTACTACGCCCGCCGCGCCGCCGCGGGCGTCGGCCTGATCGTCACCGAGGGGACGTACGTCGGCCACGAGTCCGCCGGCCAGAGCGCCGACATCCCGCGCTTCCACGGCGAGGAGCAGCTGGCCGGCTGGGCCCGCGTCGCCGAGGACGTCCACGCGGCGGGCGGCACCATCGTGCCGCAGCTCTGGCACATCGGCATGGCGCGCAAGCAGGGCGACCCGCCGTTCGCCGACGCCCCCGCCGTCGGCCCGTCCGGCATCCGGCTGGACGGCACCGAGGGAACGGGGCGGGCGATGACGAGGGCCGACCTCGACGCCGTCATCGGCGCGTTCGCCGAGGCCGCCGCGGCCGCCGAGCGGATCGGCTTCGACGGCGTCGAGCTGCACGGCGCCCACGGCTACCTGCTCGACCAGTTCCTGTGGGCCGGCACCAACCGCCGCACCGACGCCTACGGCGGCGACCCGGTCGCCCGGACGAGGTTCACCGCCGAGCTCGTCGCCGCCGTGCGCGAGGCCGTCTCCCCCGGGTTCCCGGTGATCTTCCGCTACTCGCAGTGGAAGCTGGGGAACTACGACGCCCGCCTCGCCGAGACCCCGCAGGAGCTGGAGGCGATCCTCACCCCGCTCGCCGAGGCCGGCGTCGACGCCTTCCACGCCTCGACCCGCCGCTACTGGGTCCCCGAGTTCGACGACTCGGACCTCAACCTGGCCGGCTGGACCAGGAAGCTCACCGGCCGCCCCGCCATCACCGTCGGCTCGGTCGGCCTCGACGGCGACTTCGTGCGCGCCTTCGTGGGCGAGGGTGCCCCGGTCCAGGGACTCGACAACCTGCTCGACCGGCTGGAGCGCGACGAGTTCGACCTGGTCGCCGTCGGCCGCGCCCTCCTCCAGGACCCGCAGTGGGCCGCCAAGGTCCTCTCCGGCCGCTTCGCCGACCTGCTCCCCTACGACGCCGCCGCGAGCCGCACCCTGAGCTGACCGCCACGGGGCCGACCGGGCCCGGTCGGCGGACGGGCCTCGAACGGCAAAGGGCCCGCACCGCGCGTTGCGC
>NZ_JBHVET010000437.1:0-7230 GCF_042802135.1 Kitasatospora sp. NPDC057512 | reverse complement strand
GGTGGGCGTACGGGCCGCGCGACGGTCCTGCTCCCCGCGCCGGTGTCGGCCGCGGGGCGCGGAGGGGGCGCAACCAGCGGGCGGCTCCGGGCAGTTCGGCTTTCCTACCGCGACAGATCGGAGCGTTCGATGGGCAACGGCACACGTGGCGGCTTACTCCGCCGCCACCGGGACTTCCGGCTCCTCTGGTCAGGCGAGACAGCGGGGCGCTTCGGCCAGTCGGTCACGGTGCTCGCCGTTCCGCTGATCGCCGTGTCGACCCTGCACGCCGACACCTTCGAGGTCAGCCTGCTGAGCGCGGCGCCCTGGGTGCCGTGGCTGGTCATCGGGCTGCCAGTGGGTGTCTGGGTGGACCGGCTGCGGCGCAGGCAGGTGATGTTCTGGGCCAACGTCATCTGCTTCGCGCTCTTCGCCAGCGTCCCGGTCGCGGCGTGGGCCGGCGTGCTGGGGGTGACCCAACTGCTGCTCGTGGCCCTGCTCGCGGGCGCCGCCACGGTGTTCTTCCAGACCGCGTACACCGCCTACCTGCCGGACCTGGTGAAGCCGGAGGACCAGGCCGAGGGCAACGCCAAGCTCCAGGGCAGCGCCTCCGCGGCGCAGATCGCCGGGCTCGGCTGCGGCGGCCTGCTCATCCAACTCGCGGGCGCCGCCAACGGGATGCTCGTCAACACGACGACCTTCCTGCTGGCGACCCTCTGCCTGGTCGCCATCCGGCACCGGGAATCCGTACCCGAGCGGGTCCAACGGCCGCGCGGCGCCATGGCCAAGGAGATCCGGGAGGGGCTGGGACTGCTGTTCGGCGACCCCTTCCTGCGGAGCCTGGCGCTCTTCGGAGCGGCCTCCAACCTCGCCCTGACCGGGTACCAGTCGCTCATGGTCGTCTTCCTGGTCCGTGAGGTCGGCCTGTCCTCCGGCGAGATCGGCAGCCTCGCGATGGTCAGCGGCATCGGCGGTGTGCTGGGCGCCTTCGTCGTGCGCCGGGTCAGCGCCAGGCTGGGCACCGGCCGCGCCCTCCTGATGTTCGAGCTGGTGCTGCCGGCGCCGGCCCTGCTCATCCCGCTGGCCGGCCCCGGGTGGGGCCTGCTGATGATCGTCCTCGCCTACAGCGGGGTGGCGATCGGCATCGTGGCGGGCAACGTCCTCAAGTCCGGGTTCGTCCAGAGCTACGTCCCCAGCGCCGTGCTCGGCCGGCTCGTCGCGAGCTCGGCGTTCCTCAACTACGGCACGATGCCGCTGGGCGCCCTGCTCGGGGGCGCGCTCGGCACCTGGCTCGGCCTGCGCCCGGCCCTGTGGATCCTGACCGCGGGCGTACCGGCGGCGGCCCTCTTCCTCTACTGCTCCCCGATCCGCCGCCACCGGGACCTGCCGACCGGGCAGTTGCCCGGGCACCGGCCGCAGGCCGAGCCGGAAGCGGTCGAGGCGGTGCGCTAGGAGGCGGGGGCGGGGCACCTGAACGGGGGAGTCCCCCGCGCGGCGGGCGGGTGCGGCCGGTGAGCATGTAGTCCGACCGCCCGTGGCGCCGGGCCGGGTCCGTGGCGCGCGCCGGCGGGCGGACACGGCCGCCCCGGGAACCCGCGGCGCCGGCCCGCGAGCCCCGCTGGGGGACTCCCCGAGGAAGGAAGCACCCGCCATGGAGGCATCGGCACAGATCGGCGTGACGGGGCTCGCGGTGATGGGCCGCAACCTGGCGCGGAACTTCGCCCGCAACGGCTACACGGTCGCGGTGCACAACCGGAGCGAGGGCCGGACCAAGTCCCTGGTCGAGGAGTTCGGCCACGAGGGCGCGTTCGTCCCGGCCTGGTCGCCGCAGGAGCTGGTGGCCGCACTGGAGCGGCCCCGCAGGCTGCTGATCATGGTGAAGGCCGGCCGGGCCACCGACGAGGTCATCGAGGAGTTCGCCCCGCTGCTGGAGGCGGGCGACATGCTCGTCGACGGTGGCAACGCCCACTTCGCCGACACCCGCCGCCGGGAGCGGGCGCTGCGCGAGCGCGGCATCCACTTCGTCGGGACCGGCGTCTCCGGCGGGGAGGAGGGTGCGCTGCACGGCCCCTCGGTGATGCCCGGCGGCTCCGCCGAGTCCTACGCCGTCCTCGGCCCGATGCTGGAGCGGATCAGCGCCCACGTGGACGGCGACCCGTGCTGCACCCACATCGGCACCGACGGGGCCGGCCACTTCGTGAAGATGGTGCACAACGGCATCGAGTACGCCGACATGCAGCTCATCGCCGAGGCCTACCACCTGCTGCGGGAGGTCGGCGGGTACGCCCCCGCCGAGATCGCCGAGACCTTCCGGCGCTGGAACGAGGGGCGGCTCGACTCCTACCTGATCGAGATCACCGCCGAGGTGCTCGCCCACACCGACGCCGCCACCGGCGAGCCCTTCGTCGACATCGTCCAGGACGCCGCGGAGCAGAAGGGCACCGGGCGCTGGACCGTCCAGACCGCCCTCGACCTCGGCTCCCCGGTCACCGCCATCGCCCAGGCCACCTTCGCCCGGGTCGCCTCCGCCCGGGCCGAGCTGCGGGCGGCCTACCGGCCGCTGCCCGGCGGCAGCCGGCAGGAGCTGCGCCCGCACGAGGCCGAGCGCTTCACCCGGGACGTCGAGCAGGCCCTCTACGCGTCCAAGGTCATCGCCTACGACCAGGGCTGGACGATGATCCGCGACGCCGCGGCCGAGTACGGCTGGGACATCGACCTGGGGGCGGTGGCGCGGATCTGGCGCGGCGGCTGCATCATCCGCGCCGCGTTCCTCGACCGCATCCGCGCCGCCCACGCCGCCAACCCCGACCTGGTCAGCCTGCTCGCCGAGGAGCAGTTCGCGGCCGAGGTCTCCGACGCCCAGGCGGCCTGGCGCACGGTGGTGGCCGGCGCGGCCCAGCACGGCATCCCGGTGCCGGCCTTCTCCGCCGCGCTCGCCTCCTACGACACCCTGCGCAGCCCGCACCTGCCCGCCGCGCTGATCCAGGGGCAGCGCGACTTCTTCGGCGCCCACACCTACCGCCGCACCGACCGCCCGGGCAGCTTCCACACCCGCTGGGCCGAGCCCGGCCGCCCCGAGGTGCGGACGGACGGCGGAACGGCGTAGCCGTACGGCCCCGGCGCCCCCGGGAGGGCAGGCGTCAGGGCTTCTGCGGGGCGGGCCTCAGGGCTTCTGCGGGACGGTCTTCCGCTCCGCCGCCCGCTCGATCTCCGCGAGCACGTCGCGCGGGAACCAGAGGCTGCTCGCGCCCGCGAGGGCGACGGCCGCCGCGCCGACCAGCACCGGCACGATGCCGACCCGGGAGGCGAGCCACCCGCCGACGAAGGCGCCGACGGGCAGGGTGGCGGTCAGCACGGCCTGGAGGAAGGCGTTGACGCGGCCCAGCAGGTGGGCGGGGGTGACGAGTTGGCGCCCGGTGGTCATGGCGATCGACCAGATGGTGGCCGTCAGTCCGAACAGCAGCTGGTACAGGACCAGCACGGCGAAGGACAGGCCCAGGGAGGCCGCCGGGATGAGGAAGAGGGCGGCGCCCGCGCCCACGGCGCACAGCCGGATGGCCCGGGCCATGCCCAGCGCCCGGGTCACGGAGGTCGCGACCAGCACGCCGGTGCCCATGCCGACGGCGTACGCGGCGTAGACCGTGCCGAGCTGCCACGGGGACAGCCGCAGTTCCCGGTCGGCGTACAGGACGAACAGGCCGCCGCCGGCCCCGCCGCCGAGGTTGAGCCCGGCCGCGGCCAGGGCCTGGCGGCGCAGCAGGGTCTCGCGCCGGATGACCGCGAGGCCCTCCCGCAGGGCTTCGAGGCGGGAGCGCGCGCCGCTGCCCGCCTCCCGCGCGGACCGGTTCAGCGCGGCCGGCAGCGCGAGGAACAGGGCTCCGCCGACGAGGTAGGCGGCGCACTCGACCAGCAGCGCCGGGGCCGGGTCGATCAGGCCGATCAGGATGCCGCCGAGCGCCGGCCCGCCGATCAGGCCGATGGTCCGGGCCCCGGTGAGCGAGGAGTTGGCCGGCAGCAGGCGTTCCGGGGGCACCACGCGGGGCAGACAGGACTGCAGCGCGACGCCCTGCGCGGAGTTCAGTGCCCCGGAGGCGGCGGCCGCGACGAACAGGTGCGGCCAGGTCAGGCCGTCCAGCGCGGCGGCGAGCGGCACGCTGCCGATGGCGGGGACCTGCAGCCAGGACACCGAGACCAGCATCCGCCGCAGCCGGGCCCGGTCGACGGCCACGCCGATCAGCGGGCTGAGCAGGACGCCGGGCAGGTAGGTCATCGCCATCAGCGCCGAGGCGCCCAGCGGGCCGGCGTGCAGGTGGGCGATGGCCAGCAGCGGCAGCGCCAGCGCGGTGACCTGACGCCCCACCGAGCTGGTCATCTGCTCCGTGACCAGCAGCAGCAGCGGCCGGTGGCGGCGCAGCGGTATGGACTCCGGGGCCTCGGCTGGGGCCGGGGTCGCGGGCGGGCCGGGCTCCGGGGGTACGGATTCCGGGGGTCCGGATTTCGGGGGTACGGGCTCCGGGGGTACGGACGACTCCTCGGCCGTGGAGGATCCCATGTGTCGAACTCCTGTGTCGGGCACGGTCAGTGGCGGATGCGGGGCGGGAGCGTCACCGCCCAGCCCCGGGTGACGGGCACGAGGCCCTCGGACGCCAGGACGGACGCCGCCTCACGGCCCGTACTGCTGAGGTCGTCCGGGGCGGTGGGGGTCAGGCGGGCCCGGAAGGTGCCACCGGGTCGGGGTGGTCCAGGGCGAAGCGGGCCGAGGCGTCCGGGTCGCGGCGGTCGCGGACCCGGAGGACGTCCGGTCCCTGGGTGCGCAGGTCCCACGCGCGCTCGGCGGCCCGTGGCGGGAAGGCACGGAAGTAGTCCATGCCGATGATGTTGTCGACCGTGATGACGTGGAGCAACTCGTGCTGGTGGACGAGCCGTTCGATCTCGTACCATGCCCGGCTCGCGGCCGTGAAGAAGGCGTACGACCCGGCGAACGCCCTGCGCGGCAACCCGAACTTCCGGCCCGAGGGCGGGTAGGGGCAGCCGGCGTCGGCGGTCCGGGCCGCCCGGGATCAGTTCGGCGCGGAACCGCCCGGCCCGGCGACCAGCCAGTGCGCGGGCAGCTCGATCCGGGAGCCGTCGTCGGCGGACTCCGTGGTGGCCAGCGGCAGTTCGCCGGTGGCGAGGATGTCGAGGCCGGCCGCGCGGAACAGCTCCGGGAAGACCGCGTCGGCGACCTCGGCGGGGGCGAGCCCGTGCGAGAACACCGGGCGCAGCTTCGGCGGCGGACCGTCCGGGCTCCGGACGAGCTCGCCCAGCACGCCCTTGGCGGCCTCGGCGAGCTCGAACACGAAGGCCCGGCCGCGGTCCCCGAGCAGGATGCGAATGGCCTCGACCACCCGTGGGCGGTCGGCCGGATCGCTCTGGTGGATCACCCCGCGCACGTACACGTTGGCGTCGCCGAGGCGGTGGTGGAGCGCCCGGACGGCCTCGGGGTCGGTGGCGTCCAGCCGGGTGAACTCGGCCCGCCCGGCCGGGTCGCAGCGCCGGGCGAGGTCCAGCGCGGTGGTGGACAGGTCGACCCCGAGGGCGAGCGGGAAGCGCTCGGCGAGGAAGCGGGTCTGGGTGCCGTTGCCGCAGCCCAGGTCGACGACGGGCAGGGCCGGGTCGGCCAGGTGCGGGCGGAGCAGCGTGAGGTGGCGTTCGGCGCTGAGGGCCGGTTCCGCGTCCCAGATCACCGCGCCCGGTTCCTCGGGCGCGTCGCGCCAGAAGCCCTCCCAGGCGTCCAGGTACCGACTCGTCACGCTCATGGCGGAGGCCTCCGGGTGGTGCGCGGGGTGTCTGGCTCGTGTCTATCGGTACCCGGCCGGGGCGGCAAGCGGGTACGGGCGGGTGGCGGCGGGTGCGCGCGGGTGGCGTGCGGGGGGCGCGTACGGCGGCGCGTGGGGTCAGTGCTCAGGACCAGTGCTCAGGGCCGTTGCTCAGGGTCGGGCCCCGAGGTCAGCCCGCCCGGCGCGCGCCTGGCGCAGCAGGTAGAGGCCGGAGGCGGCGGCGAGCACCGCCATGCAGGCGGCGAAGACCAGGCCCGCATGGGTCAGGCCGAGCGGCCCGGTGAGCAGGCCCACCCCGATGACCGGGATCGAGATGCCGAAGTAGGCGACCACGAACAGTGCCGAGAGGGCGCCGCCGCGGTGCTCGGGGGGAGCGGCCGCGGCCACCTCGCCCACCGCCCCGCGCAGGCCCATGCCCTGCCCGGTGCCGCCGGCCAGGGCGCTGAGCACCAGCGGCGGCAGGCTCTCCCAGGCGAGCGAGGCGGCCAGCAGGGCCATCCCGGCGATCAGCACCAGGCAGCCCAGCGGCACCGCCCGGGCGGTGCCCAGCCGGGGCACCAGGAGCTGGCCGAGGGTGGAGGCGAAGAAGGCCGTGAAGACGACCAGGCCGACCACCGCGCGGTTGTGGACGCCCAGGCCGGTGGCGAGGAAGGCGGGGCTGACCGAGGTGAACAGGCCCAGCAGGGAGAACCCGGCGAACGCGGCGATCCCGGCCGGCACGAACACCCGGCGGACCTCCGGCGGCAGGGCCGGCCGGTCGGGCCGGGCCGTGCGCAGCGGACGGGCCCCGGCGACCGTCTCCGGCAGCATCCAGGTGAGGGCGAAGGAGGCCGCGAGCAGCCCCAGGTGCACGACGAACGGCAGGACCAGCGGGTACGGGGCGTACTGCGAGAGCAGGCCCGACAGCAGCGGACCGCAGCCGAGCCCGCCCATGTTGGCGGCGGTCGCGACGAAGCCCGCGCGGGCCCGGTGCCCGGGCGGGGCGAGCTCCAGCACGTACGCCGTCCCGGTGCCGGTGAACAGGCCCGCCGAGAAGCCGGACAGCAGCCGGCCCAGGCAGAGCAAGGCGACGCTGTCCGCGGCCAGGAAGACCACGGCGCTGGCGGCCGAGCAGACCAGCCCGCAGAGCAGCACGGGCCGGCGCCCGACGGAGTCCGAGACGTTGCCGATCAGCAGCAGGACGCCGATGACCCCGAAGGCGTACACCGCGAACACGACCGTCACCGTCAGCTCGGAGAATCCGAGCTTCTCCTGGTACAGGCCGTAGAGCGGGGTGGGCAGGGTGGTGCCCGCCATGCAGACGGCGAACGCGGCGGCGGCGACGAGGTGGCCCACCCGGGCCGTACCAGGCCCGGCGGTCCGACGATCGGTCATTCGCCCACCATAGGCGCGCACCCGGGACCGGGGCCGGGCCGTGCGGGGAGCGCTGCGC
>NZ_JBHVET010000436.1:0-7243 GCF_042802135.1 Kitasatospora sp. NPDC057512 | reverse complement strand
CCGTCGCGAGGTGCCGGGCGGTCCCGTTCCAGGACCCCGTCAGCTCGTGGCCGGTACGTCCGCGCCGCCGGTGGCGACGTGGCGGGCGAGTCCGGCGCGCAGCGCGGTGAGGCGGGCGATCTCGGCGTCCAGGGCGGCCAGCCGGGCGTGGACGACGGGGACGAAGGTGTCCGGGCCGGAGGAGTCGGAGCAGCGGACCGGCGGGTCCTGCTCCAGCAGGTCGAGGCGGTGGGCGCGGCTGGCCACGTCGTCCACCGTCAGCCCAACGGCGAGGAGCCGGCGGATCGCCCGGACCCGGGCCACCTCGGCAGGGCCGTACTCGCGCTGTCCCGAGGCGGAGCGGGCCGGCGGATGGAGCAGGCCGCGCTCCTCGTAGAAGCGCAGTGCCCTGGGCGTGGTGCCCGCCGCTGCCGCCGCGTCCCCGATCCGCATGCCCGCTCCCTGGTCGTCAGAGTTCCACGACGGTCGTCCCGAAGGTGTCCCCGGTGAACAGTCCGGTCAACGCTCCGACGGCGCGATCGATGCCCGCCACCGGCGTCCGGGGCAGGACGATCTCCCCGGCGCGCAGCCAGCCGGCCAGGCGCTCGTGCCACTCGGCCTCCAGATCCGGGTGGTCGAGCACGGTGAAGCCGCGCAGGCTCAGGCCGAGGGTGATGATCCGGAAGGCGTCCACCACGGTCGGCGCGTCGCGGCCGAGGCGTTCCGGCGCGAGCTGTCCGGCCAGCGCACCGACCAGGGCGAACCGGGCGCCGCGCCGGGCCGCGGCCACGGCGGCGGTCAGCTGTTCGCCGCCGACCAGGTCCAGCACGACGTCGAGGCCGTCCGGAGCCGCCTCGGCCAGCTGCTCGGCGAGCGGCCGCCCGCCGGGCACCAGCACCGCGTCGTAGCCGAGTTCGCCGGTCAGCCGCTCCGCCTTGGCGGGCGAGCGCGTGGTACCGATCACCCGGGAGGCGCCGAGCAGCCGGGCGAGCTGCCCGGCCACCGTGCCGACGGCGCCGGCCGCGCCGGTCACCAGCACCACGTCGCCCGGGCGCACCCCGGCGGAGCGGGTCAGCCCGCCGTAGCCGGCCGAGGAGGCGGAGACCAGGGCGAGCGGGTCCGGGAAGTCCGACGGGACGGGGGTGACGTGCGCGGCCTCGGCGAGCACGTGGCTCCGCCAGCCGTACAGGTGGGTGACCAGGTCGCCGGGGCGCAGCGGCCCGTCCTCCGGCGCGGCCAGCACCTCGCCGAGGGCGGGCCCGAACAGTGCGTCCCCGGGGGCGATGTTCGGCATCGGCAGGCCGGAGGCCGCGCCGCCGATCAGCGTGCGCAGACCGGGGAAGACCAGGAAGGCCCGGTTGCGGACGAGCACCTCCCCGGGGCCGGGCGCCGCCAGCGGCTCCTCGGCCACGGTGAAGTCCCCGGGGGCGGGCAGCCCGGCCGGTGCGGCGGTCAGCCGGACGACGCGGGCGGTGGTGGGCAGGGCCATGGCGGCACTCCTCTGAACGGGCGGGGAGGCGGCGGCGGTCCGTGCCGCCGCGGGACGCCCGGACGCTAACCCCTGACCCTTGCGTCAGGGGCAAGCCGCCCGGCCACGGCGGTGTCTGACGGGGCGTGGGGGACGCGGGTCTTCTAGAGTCACGCGTGGTACGAACGTACGACTGTGGTACCTGCGTACCTGCGTACCCGCGTACCTGCGTACCTGCGTACCCGCGTACCTGCGTACCTGCGTACCCGCGTACCTGCGTACCTGCGTACCCGCGTACCCGCGTACCCGCGTACCCGCGTACCCGCGTACCGCCGTACGACCCCGAGCCGCACCGAGAGGAACGAGCAGCATGACCGAGCAGGCCCCCGAGCCCTTCGAGCCCGTCGACGAGGACTGGCAGACGGCGCTGGCGATCGTCGCCCACCCCGACGACATGGAGTACGGCGGGGCCGCGGCCGTCGCCCGCTGGACCTCGCAGGGCAAGAAGGTCGTCTACGTGATGGTGACCAGTGGCGAGGCGGGCATCGACACGCTGGACCCGGCCGAGTGCGGCCCGCTGCGCGAGGCGGAGCAGATCGCCTCGGCCCGCGTGGTCGGCGTCGACACCGTCGAGTTCCTCGGGCACCCGGACGGCGTGGTGGAGTACGGGCTGCCGCTGCGCCGGGACATCGCCCGGGTGGTGCGCAGACACCGGCCGGACATCGTGATCACCAGCAACTTCCGGGACACCTACGGCGGGGTGTTCCTCAACCAGGCCGACCACATCGCGGTCGGCCGGGCCACCCTGGACGGGGTCCGGGATGCCGGGAACCGCTGGGTGTTCCGCGAGCTGCTGGCCGAGGGCCACGAGCCGTGGAACGGTGTGCGGCAGATCTGGGCGGCGGCCTCGCCGGAGGCGAAGCACGCGGTGGACACCACCGGGACCTTCGACCGGGGCGTCGCCTCGCTGGAGGAGCACAAGGCGTACCTGGCCGGGCTGGGCGGGGCGATGGCGGAGCCGCGGGAGTTCCTGGAGGGCTTCGGCCGGGGCGCGGGCAGCCGGCTGGGGACGCGCTTCGCGGTGCCGTTCGAGGTGTTCCCGCTGCGTTGACCCCCGGCTACCCGGAGCCGGACCCGGAGCCGGAGCCCGATCCCGATCCGGCGTCGGCGTCGGAGCCGGAGCCGGCGTCGGTGCCCGGGCGGCGCCGGCGCCGGTAGCGCAGCACCTGCCGGAGCAGGAGGGCGGCGACCAGCACGCCCAACCCGACCGCGAACCAGACCTGGTAGCGCAGCGCCGTGTGGTAGACGGTGCCGATGTTGGCGCCGGCGAGGTAGCCGAAGGTGCCCCAGACCGCCGTCCACAGCACCGCGCCGAGCAGGTTGAACGCCAGGAACCGGCGCCAGGGCATCTCCGTGGTCCCGGCGATGATCCCGTTGTACTGGCGCAGCCCGTCCACGAAGCGGGCGACCGCGACGACCTTGCCGCCGTGCCGGGCGAAGAAGCCGTCCGCGCGCTCCAGCCGGGCCGGGGTGAGCAGCACGTAGCGGCCCCAGCGGTGGACGAAGGCGCGCCCGCCGGTGCGGCCGATCAGGTAGCCGAGGCCGTTGCCGAGCGCGGCGGCGCCGGTCGCGATCAGCAGGACGGCGGCGAAGTCGAGGTGTCCGGTGCCGGCGTACACCGAGGCGAGCACCAGGACGGTCTGCCCGGGCACCGGGACGCCGCAGTTGTCCAGCAGGACGAGCACCGCCACCGCGAGGTACCCGTAGTGGTCCAGCAGTGGCGCGAGCCCGGCGAGTGCTCCGGGCAGCGCGGGTGTGGGGGCGGACACCGCTCCTCACCACCTCGCGCGGGGCGGGGTGGCGGGGGAGTGGGTCAGCGTTCCGCCTGGCGCTGTTCGATGTTGCAGTCGGGGCCGGGGTAGATCAGGCCCTGGTGGCCGTCCTCGAAGCGGACCACGTACGGCGGTTCGCCGTCGGTGCCGCGCACCTCGACGATCTCGCCCTTCTGGTCCACCATGCCCACCGACCTGCTGTGGATGTGGAGCTGGTCACCTACCGCCGCGTGCATGGTCTGCTCCTCGGGTCGTGTGCCGGGCCGCCTCCGCGGACGGTTCCCGCTATCCACTGTGCTGCGGGGGCGGCGGGCGCGCAACGCCTCGGGCGGGCGGGGCCCGCGGGGCCGGGCCTCAGCGGGCGGACGGCTGTTGCGCGAGGTAGCCGCGGACCAGCCGCTTGCACTCGGCGATCAGCGCCGGATCGCCGTCCGGGGCCTCCCGGAAGGCCAGTTTGAGCACCGCGTCGGCGGCCTCCAGGGCCACCCGAAGGGTCAGCATGACGGCCGTCGGGTCGCCCGACCGGAACAGTTCGCCGCCGAGCGCCTGGAGCCGCAGGGCGACGGCGGTGTTGTTGTCCACGCCCGGGTCCAGCAGGTACCGGTCGTCCCGGACGCCGGTGGGGACGGCCGGGCCGGCCAGGCCGAAGTCCAGCTGGCCGAAGCCCGGCACCGCGCGCTTCATCGCCACGAACTCCTCCACCGCGAGATCGGTGAAGACGGCGGGGCCGACCGGTGCGGCGGCGGCCAGCCGGGCGTCCAGGCGCTGGAGGTAGTGGTCGAGGTTGCGGGTGGCCAGCGCCGCCAGCAGGTCCTCCTTGCCGGCGAAGAACTGGTACAGGGTGCCGATCGGCACCTGGGCGCGCTGGGCGACCTCCTTGGTGGTGAGCGCGGTCGCCCCGACCTCGTCCAGCAGCCCGGCGCAGGCGTCCAGGATGCGGCCGTACCGCTCCAGGCTGCGCTGCTGGACCGGGCGGCGCCGGACCGGTCCGGGGGCGGGGTGACTCCTGTCGCTCATGACCTCACTGTGCCGCATCCGCTGTTGCGGCGGCGAATCACCGGGGCGCGAACGGACCGGAGTTCCCCGTGGGACGGAAGACGACTGGTGGCCGGAGCTGAACGGCACGGTGGCGGGAAGGTGTCCACGGGTTGGCATTGGTCTTGTCGTGGACGCGAAGACAGGTTCATACTCCTGAGGCGGACTACCTTGCGTGATCAACGCATGCCTCTTCGTGGTGATCACGATTCAGCTGTGGCGGCCGAGGCGCCTGTGACGGACGCTCCGCCGCCACCCGAGGTCTGGATGACGCCGTGTGCCTCCACTGCCCGCGCCACGTCCCGTGGCGCCGATTCCCTGTGTGTTCCCAGCCCGACGGAAGGAGGGGATCGGTTCGGTGACGCTGTCCTCCGGAGGGCGTGAGGCCCTCGACACCGAGCACCGCCGCCAGTTCCTGGAGTCCGGGTACCTGGTCCTGCCCGGCCTGCTGCCGGAAGCGCTGCGCGAACGGCTCGCGCCCGAGGTGGACCGGTGGGTCGACGAAGGCCTGCGGGCCCGGTCGATCGCCGCGTGCGCCGACCCCTTACGGCACGGACCGCCCCCGCTGCTGGAACTGGAACTGCCCGCCCACGGCGAACTCCTCACCCACCCGCCCCTGTTGCGCACCCTGAGCCGCCTGCTCGGGCCGGACTTCGTCTTCCACCACCTGCACAGCGACCGCCAGGACCCGGGGATCCCGGGCAAGGCCTGGCACCACGACTGCGAGCCCAACGACCGCTCCGACCCGTCGCTGCTGATGGTCCACACGCTGCACTACCTCGGCGGACTGGACGAGAAGGTCGGCAGCCTGGCCGTGCTGCCCGGCTCGCACCTGCGCACCGTCGGCAAGTCCGCCTTCGCCCACCACGGCACCGGCGAACTGCCCGGCGAGGTGGTCATCGACCGGCTGCCGCCCGGCTCGACGGTGCTGCTCAACTCGGCGCTGTTCCACACCCGCCGGCCGGCGCCCGAAGGGCCGGGCCGCCCCCGGTACTTCGTCGACGCCTCCTACTGCCAGGTGGGAGCGCGCTGGCGCCCGGTGAAGCCGTACTGGCGGCAGATGCTCGCCCGGGCCCGCGAACTGGACCTGGCCGACGGCCAGTGGCCCGAGCTGTTCGCGGAGCGGCACTTCACCGAGTACACCGGCAGTGAGCACGCCCGCACCGAGTACACCGGAACCGTCTGAGGAGCACTGCCGTGGAGATCGTCACAGCCGTCGCCTACCCCGAGGTCCACGACGCCTACCTGCGGGACCACCCGGTGGAGCGGGCCCACGAGGCGAACAGCAACATGTACGGCGAGGAGAACCTCGACCGCGCCGACCGCATCCCCGGCGGCTGGTGGCGGATCCGGCTCTCCCGGGCGGACGTCCTGGGCATCGTGCTGCCCTGGCACCTGAGCGAGGGCGGGGAGCTCGAACTGGTGCCGCGCTCCGGGCTGACGGTGGCCGAGGCGGCCGAGCGGGTGCGGGCCGGCGGATCGGCCTGGACCGCCGCCAACCCGGTCTGCGCGGCGAAGCTGCGGCTGCTGAGGTGGGCCCCGTTCACGCCCGTCTTCCTCAGCACCGCCCCGGTCGACCACTCCGACTACGGGGACCTCGCGGTCCGGTCCGGGCTGATCCACCTCGACGGCCTGCACCGCATGCTGGCCTGGGAGTTGGCCGGACGGCTGCCCGAGCGGGCGCTGCTGGACGGCTACCTGGTGGGCGACCCGGGGGTGGCCGCGGGGCCCGCCCGGGCGGGCCGGACGGGGGACGAGTCGGCGTGACCTCCGCGACGCAGCACGTCCGGTCCGCGTCCTCCGACCACCCGGCCGACCCCGCCCACCGGGCCCGCTCGCTGCCCGAACTGCTCGCCCACCAGGCCCGGGCGCACCCCGACCGGCCCGCCCTGGGCGACGGCCTCCGCACCTTCGACTACCGCACGGTCGACACCGCGGCCGACCGGATCGCCGCCCGGCTGGCCGCCGCCGGCACCCGCCGGGGCGACCGGGTCGCCCTGCTCGGGCCCCGGGACGCCCGGATGCTGGTGCTGCTGTACGGCGTGCTGCGCGCGGGCGCGGCGGCGGTGCTGGCCGATCCGGACTGGTCGGCGGCCGACCTGGCCCGGCGGCTGGCCTCCGTCCGGGTGGCCCGGGTGCTCGCCACCGAGGGCGGCCTCGGCGGGGAGGTGGTGGACGTCGAGGCGCTGCCGGAGCTGCCGCCGGTGGCCACCGAGGTACGGAGCGAGGACCTCGCGTACCTCTCCTTCACCTCCGGGTCGAGCGGCGAGCCCAAGGCGGTGGCCGTCACCCACGCCAACGCCGTGCACTACGCCCGGGCCCTGGCCGGGCGGCTCGACCTCACCGAGGCCGACGCGCCCCGCGCCGCCCACGTCACCACCCTGGCCGCCGACCTCGGCCACACCGCCTGGCTGCTCGCCCTGGCCACCGGCGGCTCGGTGCACCTCGTGCCGGACCGCGAGGTGCGCGACCCGGAAGCCTTCTGGGCCTCGCTGCGGCGGGCCCGGGTGGACGTGCTGAAGACCACCCCCTCGCACCTGACCGCCCTGCTGGAGGGCCGCCCGGCCGACTCCCCGCCGCTGCACACCGTGCTGCTCGGCGGCGAGCCGCTGCCCCGCCCGCTCGCCGCCGCCCTGCTCGACGGTGGCACCACCGCGCGGCTGGCCAACCACTACGGCCCGACCGAGACCACCGTCGGCGCCACCTGCCTGCTCGTCACCTCGGCCCGCCACCTGCCCGCCGAGGAGCCGACCGTACCGATCGGCACCGGGATCGGCGAGGTGCTGCTGACCGTGGTGGACGGCGCCGGCCGGGCGGTGCCGGACGGCTCGGTGGGCGAACTGCTCATCGGCGGCCGGGGCGTGGCCGCCGGACACCCCGCACCTACGTCGAACACAATGAACTGATGATCGATGGCACGGAAGTGACC
>NZ_JBHVET010000435.1:0-7257 GCF_042802135.1 Kitasatospora sp. NPDC057512 | reverse complement strand
CGCACCCCGTCCACCCCTCCGGCCCCGAGTTGAACGCGTTCAAAGTCGTGCGCCATGATGAGGGCGCGCGAGAGCGCCCCGCCGCGGGCCCGCGGCGAAGGGCGGTCCCGTGCTGCCCCGCCACGCTCCGAACCCCCGTACCCGACCACGGAGTCGACCGTGCGACACCTGCTGCAACGCCACCCCTTCGCGATGCGCACCCGCTTCGCGCACTCGCTCGTCCTCACCTACGCCCTGCCGCCCCGTCTGCTCGCCCCGCTGGTGCCGCCCGGCCTCGCCCTCGACACCTACACCGACCCCGACGGCGCCGAGCACGGCTTCGTCGCCGCCGCCGTCGTGGACGCCCGGGCACTGCGCCCGGCCGCCCTGCCCGCCCGCCTCGGCCGGGACTTCATCCTGACCGGCTACCGGGTCTTCACCCGCTTCCCGACCCCCGGTGGCCGCACCATGCGCGGCCTGCGCATCCTGCGCTCCGACACCGACAGCCGGATGATGGCGCTCGGCGGCAACGCCTTCTCGCGCTACCACTACCGGCACGCCCGGATCGGCACCCGGGTGACCGACGGCACCCTGGAGTTCAAGGTGGTCAGCGGCGACGGCCGCGCCGACCTGCACGTGCGCGCCGACCTCGGCAGCGCCCCCGCCGACCTCCCGCCGGGCAGCCCGTTCGCGGACGCCCGGGCCGCGCGCCGCTTCGCCGGCCCGCTGCCCTACACCTTCGAGTACGAGCCGCAGACCCGGTCGATGATCGTGGTCAAGGCCACCCGCGCCCACTGGGAACCCGCCCCGGTGGCCGTCGAGGTGCCCCGGCTCACCTTCTTCGACCACGGCCCGCTGGCCGGCAGCCGGCCGGTGCTCGCCAACGCCTTCCACGTCGCCGGCCTCGACTACGGCTGGCACGCCGGGGAGCGCCGCACCCTCGCCGGAGCCGCCCGATGACCGCACCGGCAGCCCCCGCTCCCACCCCCGTCCCGGACGGCCCCCGCCCGTCCGGTGTGCGCGAGGTCGTCCGCTACAACTGGCCGATGTACGCCGCCGGCGCGCTCACCGTCGTCGCCGGCCGGGCGCTGGCCCGCCGGCTGCCCGGTCCCGCCGCCGTGCTCGCCCGGGCCGCCGCCGCCACCGCCGCCGGGTACCTCACCCTCGGCACCCTCGCCACCTGGTGCGTCTACGACCGCTCCGGGCTCCACCGCTACGACTGGCTGCCCGCCCTGCTGCCCGACGGTCCCGGCGACCACCTGGTGATCAGCACCGGCCTGGACGAGGCCGGCCGCCCGCTCGCCGCCCGCCACCCCGGGGCCCGCGGACGGCTCGCCGACCTGTACGACCCGGCACTGACCTCCAGCGGCTCGATCCGCCGCGCCCGCCGCCACGCCCCGCCCGCCCCCGGCGGCATTCCGGCCCGGCCGGACGCCCTGCCCGCCGCGACGGGCGCCCTGGACACCGTGTTCGCCGTCTTCGCCGCCCACGAACTGCGCCGGCCCGCCGACCGCACCGCCCTGTTCGCCGAGGCCGCCCGCACCCTGCGCCCCGGCGGCACCCTGCTGCTGGTCGAGCACCTGCGGGACGCCGCCAACACCGCCGTCTACGGCCCCGGCGCCTGGCACTTCCTGCCCCGGGCCACCTGGCTCCGGCACGCCGCCGAGGCGGGCCTGCACCCGGTCGCCGAACGCCGGATCGCCGGCCTGGTCACCGCCTTCGCCCTCCGGAAGCCCGCCCCATGACCGGGCCGACCGTACTGGCCGGACTGACCGTACTGGCCGGACCGGCCGATACGCCCGGACTCCTCACCCTCGAAGCCCAGTTGCGCCTGGTCGGCGCCGCCCTCGTGACCGCCGGCCTGGTCCACGCGGTCCTGCCCCGCGCCATCGGCTGGCCCGCCGACCTCTCCGGCACCACCCTGCTGACCCGTCAGGTCTCCTACGCCCACCTCTTCTTCATCGGCCTGGCCTGCGCCCTGCTCGGCCTGCTCCCGCTCTGCCTGGCCCCCGACCTGCTCGCCGGTGGCCGGCTCGGCACCGCCCTGCTGGCCGGCCAGACCCTCTTCTGGGGCCTGCGCTGGCTCTTCGAGTTCGCCTACTTCTCGCCCCGCCTGTGGCGCGGCGACCGCCTGCGCACGGTCGCGCACCTCGGCCTCTCCGTCCTGTGGACCTGGGTGACGGCGGTCTTCGCCGCCGCCCTCTGGCACACGGTCTAGGATCAGTCCCGACCCCGGCAGCCCACACAACCCCTCAAGGATCATGCGGTGACCGTTGTTTTCCCCCGTGCTCGCGCCGTGCGGTCGGCCCTGTCGGCCGGCGTCGTCCTGCTGGCGGCCACCTCCTGCTCCGGTTCGGCCGACGCCCCGCTGACCAGCGCCCAGGCCAAGCAGAAGACCGACACGTACTTCACCCAGATCTTCCTCGCCTTCCCGAAGCCGATCTCGCCGGTCGTCGACCGGGACGCGGAGGAGAAGTGCTTCAAGAAGGACGCCCCCTCGGAGCCGGACGGCCGGGTCAAGGCCGTGACGTCCCGCTTCCTGCGGGACATCCCGGCCGACCACCACGACACGATCTTCGACACCTTCCGCGGCCACCTCGTGGTGGCCGGGTTCAAGGTCACCGACAGCAGGCCCGGCGTGATCGTCCTCACCAACCCGGACAACGGCTTCAAGGCCTCCATCTCGGACGGCGACAACTGGCCCACCACGCTGGTCGTCGGCTTCGAGTCCCCCTGCGTCTGGCCCAACGGCACCAAGCCGCCCACCGGGTGAGCCGGCTGCACCGCCCCCGCGGCCCTCACGCCCCCAGGTAGCGCGGCACCGCCAGGACCAGCCGGTGGCCGTCCACGTCCACCGGCGGGTCCGGCTCGGCGAGGCTGTCGCCGATGTGCTTGTTCCCCGCCGCGTCGCCCGCGGGGACCTGCCGGCTCAGGGGTTGGCCGGGAGGGCCGGGGCGCGGCGGGGTTGGGGCGGGAGGGGGAGGGTGAGGGCTTCGCGGGAGGCGGGTGCGAGGGCGAGGGCGGAGGCGGTTTCGGCGGGGAAGGGGTGGAGGCCGAGGAGGGCGGTGGTGAGGCGGGTGGTCGCGCGGTGCCAGTCGGGGATGCGCTGGAGCATGGCGTGGCCGCTGCCGGTGACGGTGTAGCCGCAGACCCGGGCGCCCGCGGCGCGGCTTCGGGCGGCGAAGGCGCGGGTCTCGGCGGGCGGGGTGACGGTGTCGCGGTCGCCGTGCAGCAGGAGGACGTCCCGCCCGGCGAGTTGGTCGCACGGGTCCTCGGGCGGGCACCACGGCGCGAGGGCGACCAGGCCGGTGACGGCGGGGTGCCCGCCGGCCTGGAGGGCGGCGCGCCCGCCCATCGAGTGGCCGACCAGGACGGTCGGCACCGGCCCGAGCAGCGCGGTGAGTTCGTCGAGCGCGGCGGTCGCGTCCCGTGCGGCGTCGGCCCGTTCGCCGTTCCAGCCGCGGTGGCGGTAGCGGACGGTGCCGACGGCCACCCCGTCCCGCGCGGTCGCCCTGGTGAGTCCGCGCAGGAAGCCGTGCATCCGCAGCAGCGGGAGGTTGAGGCGCCCGGGCCGGGCGAGGTTGTGCTCCTCGCCGCCGTGCAGGACCAGGACGGCGGCCCGGGCCGCTTCCGGTCGGACCCGCCAGTGCAGCGCCCGGTGGTCCACCGCGTGCTCCGCCGCCGTACCGCCCACTTGCCGCACCGTCCCGTCCGTCCCGCCCCGTGGCCCGTCCCCCCGGACCGCCACTGTACGCGTGCGGACGGCCGGAGCATTCACCCGAGGGGACCATCCCGGACACCGGGCGCGCGCGGCCGGAGCGGGCGCCTGCTATCCACGAAGGGTGGGGGGCCGAAGCGCCCGCTCGTGGCGCCGTGTCACCGAGTGGAGGACTCCGTGGCTCAGCAGCTCGCACTGTCCGTCGATTTCGGATCGGGCTTCACCGAGGCCTGGTCGAAGATCGCCAAGGTCATTCCGCAGTTCATCGCCTTCCTGGCGATCCTGGTCGTCGGCTGGTTCGTGGCCAAGGCGATCGCCAAGATCCTCGACCGGGTGCTGCGCAGGGTCGGCTCGGAACGGGTCGCGGAGCGGTCCGGAGTGGCCGCCCACCTGCAGGGTTCCAAGTACGACATGACCGGCATCATCTGCAAGGTCGTGTACTACATCGTCCTGCTGATGGCCCTGCAGCTGGCGTTCGGCGTCTTCGGTTCGAACCCGATCAGCACGATGATCCACAGCATCGTCGCCTGGCTGCCGCGCGGCATCGTCGCCGTGGTGATCGTGGTGGTCGCGATGGCCATCGCCAACGCGGTGCGCGACATCGTGGGCAACGCGCTCTCCGGCGCCTCGTACGGCCGGACGGTCTCGACCCTGGTCTGGGCGTTCATCGTCGGCCTCGGCGTGATCGCCGCGCTGGGCCAGGCCGGGATCGCGACCTCGATCACCGGGCCGGTCCTGATCGCCGCGCTCGCCACCATCGCCGGTGTGCTGGTGGTCGGCGTCGGCGGCGGCCTGATCATCCCGATGCGCCAGCGCTGGGAGCGGTGGCTGGACGGCGCCGAGCGGGAGACCGCCCGGCTGCGCGGCACCGCCTACCAGGCCGGCCGCTCCGACGCGCTGTCCAACCAGCCGGTCCGGCCGACCACCCAGACCGGTCCGGGCACCCCGCCCGCGCCGGGCATCGAGGGCGACCAGAACCGGTAGTCCGCCGCAACCGGGTGGTCCGGGAGGGCCTGCCGGGGCTCAGACCTCCAGCAGGCCCTGCTCGCGGACCAGCCAGCAGATCGCGGTGAGCCGGATCACGGCGTAGTCGTGGCCGACCGGCTCCCGCCAGCCGATCTCGGCGAGCGCGTCCAGGAAACCCAGCGCGTAGTCCGACAACTCCTCACGGTCCAGGGGCCGGGGCGCCAGCTCCGGCCCCTGCGCGTACAGCAGCTCCCGCAGCATCGCCGCGTGCTGGTCGACCGCCGCGACGAAACCGGGCTCGAAGGCGAACTCGGCCAGCCGGGGCGTGAAGGCCGTCACGATGCCGGGCAGCGGACAGCCGGCCGGCTCGTCGGGGGAGCGCCGGAAGGACTCGTCGGGGGTCGCGAACATCCGTCCACGGTAGGCGACCCGCCGAGCGGGAACGGGCGCCCGTGACGGTTCCGTACTGAGACCTTGGCCACCCCTGCCGCCCCTCCCGACCGGATCGGAAACGGTCCGTGGCGCGGCGGACGCGCTGTGCCGATCACCGGGTGGTCCGTACCAGAATGGCCGGCATGGATCTCCGCGTCTTCACCGAACCCCAGCAGGGTGCGAGCTACGACACCCTCCTCAAGGTCGCCCGCACCGCCGAGGAGCTCGGGGCCTTCAGCGCCTTCTTCCGCTCCGACCACTACCTGAAGATGGGCGACGTCGACGGCCTGCCCGGGCCCACCGACGCCTGGATCACCCTGGCCGGCCTCGCCCGCGACACCAGCACCATCCGCCTGGGCACCCTGATGACCGCCGCCACCTTCCGGCTGCCGGGCGTCACCGCGATCCAGGTCGCCCAGGTGGACGCGATGAGCGGCGGCCGGGTCGAGTTCGGCCTCGGCGCCGGCTGGTACGAGGCCGAGCACACCGCGTACGGCATCCCCTTCCCGAAGGAGAAGTTCGGGCGGCTGGAGGAGCAGCTGGCGATCATCACCGGGCTGTGGAACACCAAGCTCGGCGACACCTTCGACTTCGCCGGCGAGTACTACACGCTGACCGACTCGCCGGCCCTGCCCAAGCCCGCCCAGGAGCACGTCCCGGTGCTGGTCGGCGGCCTCGGCCCCAAGCGCACCCCGGCCCTGGCCGCCCGCTTCGCCGACGAGTTCAACCTGCCGTTCGCCTCGGTGGACGACACCGCCGCCCAGTTCGGCCGGGTCCGCGCCGCCGTCGAGGCGGCCGGGCGCTCCGCCGACGACCTGGTCTACTCCAACGCCATGGTGGCCTGCGTCGGCCGCGACGACGCCGAGGTCGCCCGCCGGGCCGCCGCGATCGGCCGCGAGGTCGACGAGCTGAAGGAGAACGGCCTGGCCGGCACCCCGGACGAGGTGGTCGAGAAGCTCGGCCGGTACGCGGCGGTCGGCAGCGAGCGGAGCTACCTCCAGATCCTCGACCTGGACGACCTCGACCACCTGGAGCTGATCGCCTCCCGGGTCGCCCCGCAGCTGGGCTGAAACCAGCCGCCGGGCCTCGACGCCACAGCGCTCCGGGCCCGGCCTCGGTCGTCCGTACCCGCTCCGACCTCCGCCCTTTACTCGCTCTTGGGAATGAGCGATGCTCCTTGGAGGGGAACGGCGGGGGGAGACCGGGTGCGTGGGACGAGAACGGTGCGGACGGCGGCGGCGCCGAGGGTGCCGCCGCCGCGCACCGCCGGGGAACGGGTCGTCCTGCCCGCGCCGTCCGAGCCGTCCGAGCCGTCCGCGCCGCACGACCCGAGCGCCCGGCACGAGCTGCGCGGGCCCGGGCCGGCCGTCCTGCGCTACCCGGCCGGTGACCTCCTGGTCGTCACCGGCCTGCCCGGCAGCGGCAAGAGCACCCTGATGCGCCGCTGCGTCCGGGCCCCGCTGATCGACTCCCAGCTGGTCCGCGAGGAGTACGCGGCCCGGCTGCCCGGCCGCCTGCCGTACGCGCTCTACCGCCCGCTGGCCCGGCTCGTCCACTACCTGCGGCTTCGCCGGGCCGTGCTGGCCGGCGGGCCGCTCGCGGTGCACGACTGCGGCACCCAGCCCTGGGTGCGCGCCTGGCTGGTGCGGGCCGCCGCCCGGCAGGGCCGCCGGGTGCACCTGCTGCTGCTCGACGCCGACCCGGCCGAGGCGCTGGACGGGCAGCGGCGGCGTCGGCGGGGCGTCTCGCGCTACGCCTTCGCCCGGCACCAGGCCGCCGTCGCCCGGCTGCGCCGCCGGATCCTGGAGGCCGGACGGCTGCCGGCCGGCTGTGCGTCGGCCGTGGTACTCGACCGGGCCGCCGCGCGCGCCCTGCGGGGGATCGACTTCACGGCGTCGTAGTCTCGGCGGGTCCGCGCCGGGCGCCGGCGGGTCCGGCCGGAGCAGGCTCCGGGCGCGGCCGACCCCCCCGTCAACTCCCCTGTCAGGAGCGCTGATGCGCCGTACTGCCCGGGTGCGCTCGCGTGCCCCACGCCTGTTCCCCTGCGCCGCCGCGCTGGTCGCCGTGGCCGGTCTGAGCCAGTTCGCCGCACCGGCCGCGCCCCGCGCCGCCGTCGCTCCGGCGGCGGAGCGGTGCGCGGACGACGGCGTCGGTGCGGCCGG
>NZ_JBHVET010000434.1:0-7259 GCF_042802135.1 Kitasatospora sp. NPDC057512 | reverse complement strand
GGGCGGCACGGGCCGGAGCCGGGAGGCCGACGCCTCAGAACGCGATCCGCACCTTCAGGGCCGAGCGGTCGTCCATCGCGCGGTAGCCGTCCGGAACGCCGTCCAGGCCGACGGTGCGGTCGAAGACCAGGCCCGGCTCGATGGCGCCCGAGAGCACGTCCGGCAGCAGCTCCGGGATGTACGCACGGGCCGGGGCGACGCCGCCGTTCAGCGAAACGTTCCGGCCGAACATCTGACCGATGTCGACGCCCGCGCTGCCGCCGTGCGGCACCCCGACGTAGCCCACCGCGCCGCCGTCCCGGGCGATCGAGACGGCCGTCCGCATCGACTCCTCGGTACCGACCGCCTCCAGCACCGCGTGCGCGCCCTGCCCGCCGGTCAGCTCCTTCACCGCCTCGACCGCGGCCTCGCCGCGCTCCGCCACCACGTCCGTCGCACCGAAGCGGCGGGCCAGCTCGGTGCGGGCCGCGTGCCGGCCCAGCGCGATGATCCGGCCCGCGCCCAGCCGGTGCGCCGCCAGGACGCCGCACAGGCCCACCGCGCCGTCGCCGACCACCGCGACCGTCGCCCCGGGCCGCACCCGCGCCGAGACCGCCGCGTGGTGCCCGGTGGACATCACGTCGGACAGCGCCAGCAGCCCGGGCAGCAGCTTCTCGTCGCCCGCCGCCTCCTTCGGCAGCTTCACCAGCGTCCCGTCCGCGAACGGCACCCGCACCGCCTCGCCCTGGCCGCCGTCCGAGCCGACCTGCCCCCAGAACCCGCCGTGCGGGCAGGAGGTCTGGAGGCCTTCGAGACAGAAGTCACACACGCCGTCCGACCAGACGAACGGCGCCACCACCAGGTCGCCCTTGGCGAAGCCGCGCACCTCGGCGCCGACCTCCTCGACCACGCCGAGGAACTCGTGCCCGATCCGCTGCCCGGCCACCCGCTGCGCGACCCCGCGGTACGCCCACAGGTCGCTGCCGCAGATACAGGCGTTCACCACCCGGAGCACCACGTCCGTCGGGTACTGGATCACCGGGTCCGGGACTTCTTCGATCCGGATGTCGTTGGGGCCGTGGATCACGGTGGCACGCATGCGCTGTTCCTTAGCTGGACGGTCTCGACCAGGTGTACGACACCCCCGCTGACCACTCTATTCCGGCCGGTCGGTCGGAACATTCCGGCCGGAGCCCCCCGCCCGGCCCCTTATCCTGTTGGACCATGCAACCGATCCAGCCCGAGACGTACGGAGCGCCGCGGACCGCCCCGGTCCCCGCGCAGCGCTCCGCCGCCCCCGCCGGGGGCTTCGCGGTCGTCGACGTCGAGACCACCGGTCTCGGCCGCTCGGACCGCGTCATCTCGGCGGGCGTCTACCAGCTGGACCCGGACGGCGAGGTCGTCGACCACTGGTACACCCTGGTCAACCCCGAACGGGACCCCGGCCCGGTCTGGATCCACGGCCTCACCGCCGAGCTGCTCGCCACCGCCCCGACCTTCCCGCAGATCGCCGACGAGTTCGCCGCGCGCCTGCACGACCGCGTCCTGGTCGCGCACAACGCGCTCTTCGACTGGAACATGATCTCCCGCGAGTTCTCCCGGGCCGGCCTGCGCGCCCCGGTCGAGCAGCGGCTGTGCACCATGGTCCTCTCCCGCGACCTGCGCCTGCCGCTGCCCAACGGCAAGCTGTCCTCGCTCGCCGCCCACTTCGGCGTCCAGCAGCGCCACGCCCACAACGCCCTGGACGACGCCCGGGTGCTCGCCGAGGCCTTCCGCCCCAGCCTGCACCTCGCCCGCGACGGCGGCGTGCCGCTGCCGCTGCAGAACTGCGTCGCGGTCACCGACCTCGGCGAGGAGGAGCCCGCCACCCCCGGCCGCGGCAGCTGGACCGGCGCCTCGTACCGCCAGGCCAAGAAGCGCCCGCCCTGCCCGTACCCCAACCCGGGGCGCTGGCAGGACGGCAAGCCGCTGGTCCAGGGCATGCGGGTGGCCATCACCGGCGACACCGCCACCGACCGCGAGGTCCTGGAGGACCGCGCGGTCGAGGCCGGCCTGCACATCGCCACCTCGGTGAGCCGCCTCACCAGCCTGCTGGTCACCAACGAGCCGGACAGCTGGAGCGGCAAGGCCCGCAAGGCCCGCGAGGTCGGTACCCCCGTCGTCGGCGAGGACGCCTTCCTCCAACTGCTGCGCGAGGTCGCCCCGCACCCCGGTGCGTGAGCCCGTTGTGAGGTCGGCGTACCGTTCCCATGTGTACCGTTTTCTGCTGACCCGACAGTGGCTGATCACCATGCTGGTCGCGCTGCTGCTGATCCCCGCGACGATCAAGCTGGGCTTCTGGCAGCTGCACCGCCACGAGGCACGGGTGGCCCGGAACGAGCTGATCGGCCAGGCCCTCACGGCCGCGCCGGTCCCCTTCGACACCCTGTCGCCGACCCCCGGCTTCGCGGTCCCCAAGGACCTCACCTGGCGCACGGTGACCGCCACCGGACAGTACGACCCGGCACACGAGTTCGTGGTCCGCAAGCGGACCGACTCCAGCGGCACCATCGGCTACTTCGTCGTGACCCCGTTCCGTCTCTCCGACGGCAAGGGCACCCTCCTGGTCAACCGCGGCTGGGTCGCCTCCGGCAACGGCGCCACCGAGTACCCGCCCGTCCCGGCCACCCCCGCCGGCGAGGTCTCCCTCACCGGCCGCCTGCGCGCCGAGGAGACCTACGGCGCCAGCGGCATCAAGGACCGCACCGGCCTGCCCGACCGCCAGTTCAACCTGATCAACACCGACGAGCAGGCCAAGCGGACCGGCGCCCCCCTCCTCGGCGGCTACCTCGAACTCGCCGCCACCACCCCGGCCCCGGCCGACCAGCCCCAGCTGGTCCCCGAGCCCAACCACTCCGACATCGGCCCGCACATGGCCTACGCCATCCAGTGGTGGCTGTTCACCGCGATGATCCCGGTCGGCGTCTGGGTCCTCGCCCGCCGCGAGGCCAAGGACCGCGCCAAGCAGGCCGCCGAGGCCGAGGTCCCGCTCGACGCCGTCCCCGCCTAGAGCACGTCCTCCAGCTCCCGCAGCAGCCGCGCCTTCGCCCGCGCCCCCACCACCGACCGCACCGGCTGCCCGCCCCGGAACACCATCAGCGTCGGCATCGACAGCACCCCGTACGCCGCCTGGGTCCGCGGGTTGTGGTCCACGTCCAGGCTCACCACCCGCACCCGGTGCGCCTCCTCCCGCGCGATGTCCGCCAGCACCGGCGCCATCATCCGGCAGGGCGGGCACCAGTCCGCCGTGAAGTCCACCAGCACCGGCCCCTCGGCCGCCAGCACCTCCGCGGCGAACGTCTCGTCCGTCACCGCCGGCACACCCGCGATCTCCACCACCGTCTACTCCTTCACCAGTTCACAATGAGGCGGTTCCTCGACGGCGGCCAGCTCGTCCCGCGCCCGCACGGCCCGGTCGAACTGCCCCGCCACCTGCGCCCGTACGTCCTGGAGCCGGGCGATGCACTCGTCCAGCTCCCCCAACTTCCGCCGGTACACCTCCAGCGAGGCCGGACACGAGTCCCCCTCCGGGTGCCCCGCTCGCAGGCACTCCACGAACGGCCTGGTCTCCTCCAGCCCGAACCCGAAGTCCTGCAGCATCCGGATCTCCCGCAGCAACCGCAGATCCGCCTCGTCGTACGCCCGGTACCCGTTGCCCGCCCGCCGGGCCGGCAACAACCCCAACTGCTCGTAGTACCGCAACGCCCGCGTGGTCGTCCCCGCCCGCTCCGCCAACTCCCCGATCCGCACGCCGAACCACTCCTCCCGCATGTCCGACGACGACCGTAAACCCTCCCCCCGACGTCAACGCCAGCCCCCGATCCGCCCCCACCCTCCACACCGGGCACTATGTCCCCATGGATCTCGGACTGAAGGACAAGGCCTACATCGTCACCGGCGCCACCCGGGGCCTCGGCCTCGCGAGCGCCCGCGAACTCGTCGCCGACGGCGCCCGCGTGCTCGTCAGCGGCCGCACCCGGCAAGCCGTCGACACCGCCGTCGCCGGACTCGAGACCCTCGGCACCGCCCACGGTCTCGTCGCCGACAACGCCGACCCCGACACCCCCGAGCGCCTCATCGCCGAGGCCCGGCACCGCTTCGGCCGGCTCGACGGCATCCTGATCAGCGTCGGCGGCCCCCAGGCCGGCGCCGTGGAGACCACCCCCGAGGACGCCTGGCGGGACGCCTTCGAGTCCGTCTTCCTCGGCGCCCTCCGCCTCGCCCGCGCCACCGCCGCCGCGCTCCCCGACGGCGGGGTGATCGCCTTCGTGCTCTCCAGCTCGGTCCGCCAGCCGATCCCCGGCCTGGGCATCTCCAACGGTCTGCGCCCGGGTCTCGCCATGGCCGCCAAGGCCCTCGCCGACGAGCTCGGCCCCCGCGGCATCCGGGTGCTCGGCCTGCTCCCGGCCCGGATCGACACCGACCGGGTCCGCGAGCTCGACGGCCTCGCCGCCGACCCCGACGCCGCCCGCGCCCAGGCCACCGCCGGCATTCCGCTGGGCCGCTACGGCACCCCCGAGGAGTTCGGCAAGGTCGCCGCCTTCCTGCTCTCCCCCGCCGCCTCCTACCTGACCGGCATCATGGTCCCCGTCGACGGCGGCGCCCTCCGCACCCTCTGACCCCCGCCTACTCCACCCGCGCCTGCCCGCGCCCCCGCCGACCGCGCCGCCCCCGCCCGCGCCGCGGCTCGGCGGGGGCCGCCTGGAGGACCCGGATCCGCAGATCGGCCGGCAGCTCCGCCAGCCGCAGGCTCCCGCACGCGTCCGTCCGGGGCCCGTCCTCGAAGTGCTCCACCAGCGCGGCCGGATCCCCGCCCGGCCTCAGCCGCACCGCCCCGCGCAGCCGCGGGTGCCCCGGCGCCCGCACCAGCCGCACCCCGGCCCGTTCGACTTCCGGCAGCACCGCCGTCCCGTTCTCCAGCGCCTCCTCCAGCGCCCGCGCACCGACCCGCAGCCGCAGCCCGCTCACCCCCGGCGTCGGCACCGCGATGCTCGACAGCCCGCTCCGCCGCAGCTGCGCCACCAGCCACCACGCCATCCCCGCCACCAGGACGGTCAGTCCGCCGATCACCGTCGGCCACCACCACGACGACGCCACCCACCGCCCCCGGGAACGCGCGCTCACCACCGGCTGGTCGGGTGAGGTCAGCGGCCACCACTGCGGCGGGTGGACGCCCAGCCGCCGGTACAGGTCGAGCCCGCCCGCCAGCACCAGCACCCCGGCCGCCAGCAGCACCGCCCCCACCACCCCCAGCACCACCCGGTTGACGACCGTCCTCCTCACCCGGCCGCCCCCTCACCGCCGGCCGCCCCGGCCCCCGTCCCGGACCCGGTGGTCCCCGCCCCCGGGTCCTCCCCCACCACGCCCCCGGCCCCCCGCCCCGTCCGCACGTCCAGCCGCAACGGCCGCCCCAGCCCCACCCGCTCCAGCTCGTCCCGCAACTGCCGCTGCACCAGCGCCGGGTCCGCCACCCCCTCCAGCGAGATCCGGACCCGCCGCCGCCCGACCCGGATCCGCAGGCGGTCGATCCCGTCCAGGCCCGCCGCCCGGTCCGCCAGCAGGTGCCCGACCCCGGCCCGGTCGACGGCCGCGGCCGTCCCCCCGCAGGGCCGCAGCACGAGCCACCGCCGCAGCCCGGGCGCGACGGCGAGCCACAGCAGCCACCCGCCGAGCAGGGTCGCCGCTCCGGCCCCCACCAGCACCGCCAGGTCGTCGAGGTGGCGGGTCGCCAGCTCGTCCGCGATCTGCGCCCGCCACCGCCGCGCCGGCTGCCCCACCCGTACGGCGACCACGTCGTACAGCAGCGCCCCCGCCACCACCAGCACCGCCGTCGCCACCAGGGCCGCCGCGGCCGTACGGGGCGCCCGCAGCCGCCTCACCTTCTCCGGCCGAGCCCCCGACGCCGCCGCCGTTCCGGGCGCCTCCCCGGTCACGAGGCGCCTCCCGTCACCAACTTCTCGACCACGACGATGACTTCCGACACCCTCGTCCCGGTCAGCCCCACCACCCGCTCCGCGATCCGCTTCCGCACCGCCCCGGCCAGCGCCGCGACGTCCGAGGGGAACGGCAGCTCGACCGCCACCCGGACCGTCACCGTGCTCCCCGGTACGGTCACCGAGACGTGCGGCGGCGCCCCCTTCGCCCGCCCGGCCGGCCAGGCCTCGGTCAGCACCTCCTGGACGGCCCGGGCCGCGATCCGGGCGTACACCCGGTCGGCGACCCGGAGCCGCCCTCGGCGCCCCGGCACGGAACCGGAACCGGAACCCGGACCGGGACCCGGCACGGAACCCGACCCGGAGAGCGCGGCCGGAGCCGACGCGGGGCCCGCCATCAGCGGCGCCGGTCGCGGCCGCGGAGCAGGTCCCCGAGTTCGCCCAGCTCGATGTCGCCCTCCAGCAGGCGCCCGAGCACGAAACCGACCAGCCCGAGGGCGGCCACCAGCAGGAAGGCCGCGAACCCGCCGAAGTACCCGGCGAAGCCGAGGGCCATGCCCACCACCAGGCCGACGATGGCCAGGTTCATCCGCTACTCCCTCGTGTCCCGCTGCCTCGTCGGGTCCGCCGTCGGCCCGCCGCCGAACGCGCTACTTGAGCTTCGGCCGCTGCCCGGAGGGCGCCACCGGCTCCTCTTCCTCCTCGAACTCCGGTTCGTCCGGGAGGTGGACGTCGTTGACCGCGATGTTGACCTCGACGACCTCCAGGCCGGTCATCCGTTCCACCGCGTTGATGATGTTCTCCCGCACCTGGCGGGCGAGTTCGGGAATGACCACGCCGTACTCGACCACCAGGGCGATGTCGATCGCGGTCTGCTTCTCGCCGACCTCCGCCTTGATGCCCCGCCCCACGCTGGGCTTGCCGCCGGGCACCCGGTCCCGCATCGCGCCGAAGGTGCGGGCGAGCCCGGAGCCGAGCGCGTGGATCCCCGCGACCTCGCGAGCGGCCATCCCGGCGATCTTCTCCACCACGCCGACGGCCAGCGCGGTGCGGCCACGCTCCCCCACCGGCTTGGCAGCGCCGCCGGCACCCGGCGGACCGGGGGTCGGGGCGCTGCCGCCGCCGGTGTGCTTGGGCATGGTCGCGGGCGTCGGAGTGTCAGGCATGGGCGCTTCTCCCGTCGTACGGCACCAGCTATATCGCAAACCTCCCCAACTCTGGCATTTCGCCACGATCCCCGCCCGGTGAGCACCGGAGGCCCCTCCCCCGGCACGGGAAAGGGCCCGGCCCGGGGGAATCTCCCCGGGC
>NZ_JBHVET010000433.1:0-7288 GCF_042802135.1 Kitasatospora sp. NPDC057512 | reverse complement strand
CAGCCGCCCCAGCCGCTCCACCCCGCCCGCTCCACGCCCGCTCCACGCCCGAGGAGTACGCCGATGCCCGACCACACCCGCACCCACCTGCTCGCGGCCATCGAACTCGCGGCCTCCGCCCGCGCCCACGGCAACCACCCCTTCGGCGCACTGCTGACCGACGCGTCCGGCGGCGTCCTGCTCACGGCCGAGAACACCGTGCTGACCGACCACGACGTCACCGCCCACGCGGAGACCAACCTGGTCCGGCAGGCCTGCCGCGCCCTGGCCCCGCACCAACTCACCGAGGCCGTCCTGTACACCAGCACCGAGCCGTGCGCGATGTGCGCCGGCGCGATCTACTGGAGCGGCATCCGGCGGGTCGTCTACGCGCTCGCCGCCACCGAACTGAACGCCATCGCGGGAGCGGACCCGGACGAACCGGTGCTCGACCTGCCCTGCCGCCTGGTCTTCGCGGCCGGCGGCAACACCGTGGAGGCCTCCGGCCCGCACCTGTTCGACGAGGCCTCCGCCGTGCACACGGGGTACTGGGGCTGACCGGCCACGCCGTGCGCGGCTCGGCTTGGGCAGGGGGCGTGGGGCACCGTGGGTAAGTACGGAGCGTGACGCCGGACGATCCGCGTACCCCGGCGGACGGGCAGGAGGCCGTGATGACCCCGAGGGAACCCCTACCGACGGAGACCGCAGCCTGGGTGGTGGACCGCCCCGGGCCGGTCGGCGGGCCGGGACCGGGCCCGCTGGTCCGGGAGCGCCGGCCGCTCGACGCGCCCGGGCCGCAGGAGGTCCTGGTCGAGGTGGAGGCCTGCGGGGTGTGCCGCACCGACCTGCACCTCGCGGAGGGGGACCTCTCCCCCAGGCTGGCGAGGTGCACGCCCGGGCACGAGGTGGTCGGGCGCGTGCTGGCGGCGGGATCCGAGGTCGAGGGGTTCACCGTCGGGGACCGGGCCGGGGTGGCCTGGCTGGCCCGGACCTGCGGCCACTGCGGGTACTGCCGCAGCGGGCGGGAGAACCTCTGCCCCGACTCCCGCTACACCGGCTGGGACCGGCACGGCGGCTACGCCGGGCACGTCACCGCGGACGCCCGCTTCGCCTACCGGCTGCCCGAGGGCCCGCCCGCCGAGGAACTCGCCCCGCTGCTGTGCGCCGGGATCATCGGCTACCGGGCCCTGGAACGGGCCGAACTGCCGACGGGCGGGCTGCTCGGCATCTACGGCTTCGGCGCGTCCGCGCACCTGACCGCCCAGATCGCCCTCGCCCGGGGCGCCCGGGTGGCCGTGTTCACCCGCTCCGAGGCGGCCCGACGGCTGGCGCTGGAGCTCGGCGCCGCCTTCGCCGGGGACTCGTACGACCCGCCCCCGCGACCGCTCGACGCCGCCGTCCTCTTCGCCCCGGTCGGCGAGCTCGTGCCCGCCGCCCTCACCGCGCTGGACCGCGGCGGCACCCTCGCCGTGGCCGGCATCCACCTCACCGACATCCCGGCGCTGAACTACCAGCGGCACCTCTTCCAGGAGCGCACGCTGCGCAGCGTCACCGCCAACACCCGGGCCGACGGCCTGGCCTTCCTGGCGGAGGCGGCCCGCGCCCGCCCGGTGGTCCACGTCAGCCGCTACCCCCTGCGCCGGGCGGACGCGGCGCTCGCCGACCTCGCCGCGGACCGGGTGACGGGCGTCGCGGTGCTCGTACCCGAGTAGTGCACCGGCCGGGGCGGCGCGGCGCGGCGGCGACCCGCCTCTTCGGAGTGACAGGGCAGTCGTTTGACTGCGCTCGGTGGCCGACCGGTTGCATCATGTGCGCATGGTGAACTTCCCTGACGATGTCCCCGGTTACCTCTCCATCAGGATGGCCGCCCCCGACGAGCCGGTGGCGGGGATGGCGGACGTCGAGGCGTGGACGGCCCGCGACAGCCATCCGCAGATCCTGTCGGCCGGGAGCAGGGCCTTCGGCATCGCCCGTGAACTGCCGACGGGCGGCTGGGCCCTGCGTACCTCCATGTCCGAGGTCTATCCGCAGTCGGCCCGCGACGACCTGGGCATGGTCTGCCGCGAGCAGGCCGGCCGGGCGGAGAAGGCCGGCGACACCGCGGCGCAGCAGCGGTACCTGGCCCTGGCCGAGCGGCTGGAGTGGGAGAAGCTCGACGAGGTCGAACTGGACACCCGCTACCGGGTGGTGCGGGCCGAGCGGTACATCCGCAGCGGTCCGGACGGCCCGGAGCCGCCGCGCTCCACCGACCCCGACGACCACCGCAAGCGCCCGCTCGCCGAGGCGCTGGACCCGGCCGCCGGCTTCGTCATGGACCCCGCCCTGCCGACCGGACTCTCCACCGGCATCCTCAAGGCCGACCTCATCCAACTGGTGCCCACCGAACGCGACTTCCCGCCCGAGGTCCGCGAGGACGCGCTGCGCGCCGGCACCACCCACCCGGGTGTGGTGCTGCTGCCGGCCGCCTTCAGCGTCGCGGAACGGGTGGACGGCCGGTGGCGTCCGGTCGGCGTCATGGACGCCCCCACCCCCTTCCGCGCCCGGGACATCCTGTCGATGCGGCTGCGCGTCACCGAGCCCGTCGAGCGCCGGCTGACCGACCGGCAACGGGCCCGCTACGCCGAGGCGGCGGACCGGCTCGAAGCCGAACAGGGCTTCGAACTCACCGTCGAGGAACGGCTCCTGCGGATCATCCGGGTGGAGCGCGCGGTCCGGTTCGGCCCGGACGGACCCGAGGGGCCCCGCCCCTCCGACCACGACCCCGAGGACCCGATCCTGGTGATGAACCAGAAGCTGCGGGCGCAGGGCATCGTCCCCGACGAGGACGAGGACGCGCCGATCGTCCTCGACGAGTCCGCGAAGGAGTTCCAGCGCCTCTTCGAGGCCGAGATGGCCCGACGCGGCACCCCGCTCCCGCGCTTCGAGGACGACGAGGCGTAACGCCCCCCGGACGTCGCCGGCGAACACCCCTCCGCCACCCGTCACCCGACTCCGTGGCGGGTGACCGGTACCGGTCCCGCTCGTTGCACACCGGGGGGTCGCCCCAGCCGCTCGGGGTGACCAAGGAGCCGGAGGTGCGCGCAGCATGGGGTTGGCCGAGGGTTCGCAGGACGGTTCGCACGAGGAGGCGGGGAGCGGGCGGACCCGGCGCCGGTTCCTCGCCCGCGCCGCCGCACTGGGCGGGGCACTGGCCGTCGGGCCCGCGGCGGGCGCCGCCGCGTTCCCGCGCGGCGCGATCACCGGCGGGCGCGGCGGCTCCGGGCGGACCGTGGCGGTCCTCGGCGGCGGGGTGTCCGGGCTGAGCGCGGCGCACGAACTGGCCGAGCGCGGCTACCGGGTGACGGTGTACGAGTACCACGCCGCCCTCGGCGGCAAGGCCCGGAGCATGGACGTGCCGGGCAGCGCGAGCGGTGGACGCCGAGCGCTGCCGGGCGAGCACGGCTTCCGGTTCTTCCCCGGCTTCTACCGCAACCTCCCGGACACCCTGCGCCGCATCCCCTACCCGGGAAACCCCGCCGGCGTCCACGACAACCTGCGCGACGCCACCCACGCGCTGCTGGCCTACGACGCCCCGCGCCCGGGCCTGCTGCTCCCGTTCCGGTCCCTCACCCGCCCGCTCGACCTGGGCGACCTCGCCCCGGACACCCTGCGGCGGACCCTGGTCGGCGCGCTGGACGAGGTGCTGCACCTGCCCGCCGGCGAGCCGGCCTACTTCGCGGACCGGGTCCTGGTCCACCTGACCAGCTGCGACCTGCGCCGCGAGCAGCAGTGGGAACGGGTGCCGTGGTGGGACTTCATCCGGGCCGGGCGGATGTCCCACGACTACCAGCGCCTCCTTGGGGTCGGCCTGTCCCGGGACCTGGTGGCGACCCGGGCCGAGCAGGCCAGCACCCGCACGGTGGCCCGCACCGTCATCGAGGCCTTCCTGCTGAACGGGTTGCTCGGGCGCGGCGTCGACGGACAGCCCGACCGGGTGCTCAACGGCCCCACCAGCGAGGCCTGGATCGACCCGTGGGCGGCCCACCTGTCCTCGCTGGGCGTCGAGTTCCGGACCGGCACCGAGGTCCGCGAGGTGCTGTACGCCGAGGGCCGGATCACCGGGGTCCGGGTGACGCCGTCCGGCGGCGGCGCCCCCGAGACGGTGCGGGCCGACTACTACCTCAGCGCGCTGCCGGTCGAGCACGCCCGCGCCACCTGGGGCCCGCGGCTGCGCGCCGCCGATCCCCAACTGGCGCGCTGCGACGCGATCGGCACGGACTGGATGACGGGCATCCAATTCTACCTGCGCCGCCCGCTGCGACTGGTGCACGGCCACGCGGTCTGCCTGGACTCCCCGTGGTCGCTCACCACGGTCAACCAGGCGCAGTTCTGGGACCGGGACTTCGCGGCCGCCTACGGCGACGGCACGGTGCGCGACTGCCTCTCGGTCTGCGTCTCCGAGTGGGACCGTCCCGGGATCCTCTACGGCAGGACGGCCAAGGAGTGCACCCGCGAGGAGGTGGCCCGCGAGGTCTGGGCGCAGTGCCGGCGGGCCCTCGACCGGCCGGGCGCCGGGTGGCCGGCGGACGCGGACGTGCACTCGTGGTTCCTCGACCCGGCCGTCACCGGCCTGGGCGGGCCGGCCCCGGCCAACCGCGAGCAGCTCCTCGTCCACCCCGCCGGCACGCTCTACCACCGGCCCTCCGCCGCCACCGCCGTCGGCAACTTCTTCCTGGCCGGCGACTACGTCCGCACCGACGTCGACCTGGCCACCATGGAGGGCGCCAACGAGTCCGCGCGCCGCGCCGTCAACGCCCTCCTGGACGCCGACGGCTCGACCGCCGAACGCTGCCGGATCCAGCTGCTCTTCCGCCCCCCTGAGCTGGAACCCCTCAAGCTGGTCGACGAGGCCCGCTACCGCCTCGGCCTGCCGAACACCTTCGACCTCGGCTGACCCGGCCCACGCCGAAGGGCCGGGAGTACGTCACGTCCCGCGTGGTCGCGCACGGTGGGACGGGCCGTCACGGCCGGACTTTCACCGGTTGGCCCTGATCGCCGCTCGCGCCTGGTCGGCACCGACCACTTCGCCGTTGAGGCCGGACTGGTGCAGGTCCCCGCCGGGGGCCTCGATGCGTCCGGCGTCGGCCAGCCCGCCGGCCTTGACCGGGTCGAATCCGGCCGTGCGGATCAGCCGCTCGGCGGCCGCCGCGGCGTGCTCGTCGTCGGTGGCGTAGAGCAGCGCGGCCCGCTGCGGGGTGCGGTTCGCGCTCGCGATGAGCGCCTCGGCGGTGAGGGTGCCGAACGCCTTGACGTAGTGGGCGTCTCCGGGAAGGAGCGCGGCGACGACGGACCCGGCCGACTGCCCGTCGGGCAGGGACCGCACCATCCGGCCCTGGTCGTCGAAGGCGATCGGGTTCGACGGGTCGACTACGACCTTGCCCAAGAGCTGCGGCGAAACCTGCGGGATCAGCTCCTTGATGGTGTCGAGCCACACGGCGAACACGACGGTGTCGGCCTCGGCGACGGCGTCCCGGACGGTGGCGGTGTGCGCGAGCGGTCCGAGCTCGTCCGCCAGCTCCTGGGCCCGCGACGCGCTCTTCCCCGTCAGGACGACGTGCTCTCCTCCGGCGACCAGGTGCCGGGCGACCGCGCCGCCGATGTTGCCCACGCCCACGATTGCGGTGGTCATGTTCCTCAGCCTTCCTCTCCGCGAATGTAGGGGTCAGGTGTTCCTCGGATGCCCCCGAGGTTGTCGGGCAGTAGCCCGAATGCCTGATACGCCACCCGGTCGAGGGTGGTGGGGTTCCCGGCGGGGACGCGGGTCCGGTGGCTTCTACGCGCGGCCGCCGTGCGGCCAGCCCTGGGCGTCGAACACGGCGGTGGGGTCGAGGTAGTCGCGCCAGTGCGCCACCTTGCGGTCCCTGACGGTCACGACGGAGACGAAGCGGTTGTCGTAGGGCCGCCCGGTGAGCTGGCGCAGCACCAGAGCGTAGTCGGCGGGGATACCGGCGGCGACCGCGCCGTCGACCCACGTCTCCTGGTCGGTGTCCTCGTGGCGGACGGGGCGCGGTTGAGGAGCCTGGCCTCCGGTGCTCTGATTCAGGTGTCGCACCCGTCCGGAGGGAGTCACCGTGTCGTCCCACGATCCGATCCCGCCCCAGGAGGCCGCGGACCGGCTGGCCATCCGGGAGCTCGTCGACGCCTACGCGCACTGCGCCGACCGCCGTGACGCCGAGGGGCAGATGGCCCTGTTCACCGAGGACACCCGCTTCCTGGTCTTCATGGACGCCACCGCGGCCGAGCCGACCCAGGAACTGCGCGGCCGCGACGCCCTGGCCCCGGTCTTCGACAACCTGAACACCTACCGGGCCACCACCCACTTCAACGGGCAGAGCACCGTCGTCCTGGACGGCGACCGGGCGAGCGGCGAGAGCTACTGCCTGGCCCACCACCTCTCCTACGGCACGGACGCCGAGCGGTCGATCATGATCGCGTCGATCCGCTACCTGGACCGGTTCGTCAAGCGCGACGGGGAGTGGTTCTTCGCCGAACGGCGGCTGATGGTGGACTGGACCGAGACCCGTCCCAGCAACCCCTGAAGCAGGCAGGCCGGGGCGCGGCGGGCCTCGTCCCGTCAGGCGAGGAATCCGCCGTCGACGGCGAGGTGGCTGCCGTTGACGTAGGCGGCGTCGTCCGACAGCAGGAACGCGATGGCGGTGGCGATCTCGCGCCCGGTGCCGACCCGGCCCATGGGGATGCCGGTCCCGGTGACCAGCCTGGTGCCCTCGGGGTTGGCCCGGGTCATCTCGGTGTCGATGACGCCGGGTTGGAGTTCGTTGACGCGCACCCCCTGGCCGCCGAACTGGATCGCGGCGGTGCGGGTCAGGCCGCGGATGCCGTGCTTGGCGCTGGAGTACTCGGCGGTGGGGCCGCCGCGGTCGGCGAACACGCTGGAGACGTTGACGATCGCGCCGCCGCCCGAGGCGAGGATCGCCGGGATCTCGTACTTGATGCCGTAGAAGAGGCTGTTGAGGTCGATGTCGACGGTGCGCCGCCACTGCTCGGGGGTCATGTCGGGCAGCTGGGTGAAGTCGCCGGAGACCCCGGCGTTGTTGACGGCGTAGTGCAGCGCGCCGAACGCCTCGACCGTGCGGGCGACCGCCCGCTCGTTGTCCTCGGGGCGGCTGACGTCGCCGGGGACGGCGAGGGCCCGCCCGCCCGCGGCGGTGATCTCGGCGACCACCTCGGCGAGCCGGTGCTCGCGGCGGCCGACGACGGTGACGGCGGCGCCGCGCTGCGCCAGCAGGATCGCAGTGGCGCGGCCCATGCC
>NZ_JBHVET010000432.1:0-7297 GCF_042802135.1 Kitasatospora sp. NPDC057512 | reverse complement strand
GAGGAACCGCGGCCGCAGGACCCCGGCGACACCGGGGGAGTGGGCGTGGCGGCGGTACGGATCCTGCGCGCGGGCGCACCGTTCGGTCTGGACTTCACCGCCCGGATGGCCGTCGGAACCGCTCAACTCGGCCTGGTCGCGGGCTTCGGCGTCGCGGCGGTGGCCGGCTACGGCCTCGGCTACCGCGTCCTGCTCGTCGTCACCATGGCCTTCTACGCGCTGCGTCAGGCCGCCGCGATCGAGGCGGCACGGCTGACCGGCGCGGGAGAGGTCGCCGCGCTGCACGCCCTGCGCCGCGCCACCGGACGCCTCGCCGCGCTGCTCGGTGGGGTGGCGGCGGTGCTCGCCGTCACGCTCGCCGTGCCGCTGACCGCGCTCTTCACCGAGGACCGCGCGGTGGCCGCGCAGTCCGTCGGCTTCCTGCGCTCGGCGGCCCTCTACCTGCTGCCGTACGCGCTGGTGGTGGCGGTCGGCGGAGTGCACCAGGCGGCGGGCGCCGGGCGCCCGCTGGTGGTCTCCGTCCTGCTCGGTCTCGGGACCCAACTCGCCGCCTCGGCCGCCCTGTCCGGGCCGCTGGGGGTCTCGGGGGTGTGGCTCGGGCCGGCAGTGGGCGCGGCCGTGCAGCTCGCGTTGCTCGCCACACTGACACGGTCGCGGAGTCCGCGCGGGACCGTCGAGGGTGTGTGCCAGGGTGGGGGGCATGGCACACACCCCGGACGGGCGGCCGATCCCGCCCCCGCACGCCGATGAACGCACCACGCTGGAGAGCTGGTTGGACTTCCAGCGGGCCACGCTCGCCCGGAAGGCCGAGGGCCTCGACGACCACCAGGTGCGGCTGGCGTCCGTCCCACCGTCCACGATGACCCTGCTGGGCTTGGTGCAGCACCTCGCCGAGGTCGAACGCAACTGGTACCAGCGGGTGTTCGCAGGGCAGGACGTCCCGCCGGTGTACGGCGCGGACAACGCCGACGGCTACGGGCTGGACCCGGCGCGCGGGATGGCCGAGGCGCTGCGGAACTGGCAGGCGGAGGTCGACCGGGGCCGGGAGCTGACCGCGGACAAGCCGCTGGAGGCGGCCGGCCCGCTCTCCCCGCAGGCCGCCGCGGTGATCGGTGCGGACAGCGTCTCGTTGCGCTGGATCCTGGTGCACCTGATCGAGGAGTACGCCCGCCACAACGGCCACGCCGACCTGCTCCGGGAGTCCATCGACGGCGTCACCGGAGTGTGAACCGAGCCGGGGTGTGACGGCACGGGCGTTGCTCACCGTCGGCCGACGGACTCCGGCCGCGCGGACGAGGTCTGACCGGCGGTCCGGTCGGCAACCTCACCGGCCGTCGGTGCGCCCGCCCGCCCGGGCAGCCGCGTGGCGAGCAGCGTCGCCGCGCCGGCCACCGCCGCCATGGTCAGCGCGGACGGTGCGAGCGCCGTGCCGGGGTCCGTACGGCCGGCGGCGGCGGTGGCCAGGGCGATGCCCAGGGCCGGGCCGATGTTCAGTACGGTCTGCTGCAGGCCGCCCGCGACCCCGGCCCGGGCGGCGGACGCGCCGCGGACCACCATCGTGGTGGCGGTGGCCATCACCGCACCGAAGCCGGTGCCGAGCAGCGCGAAGCAGCCGCCGATCGCGAGCGTCCCGGAGCCGGGGTCGAGCCCCGCCACGAGCAGCGCCCCCGTGGTGATCAGTGCCATCCCCGGCAGCACCACCGCCCGTTCGCCGTGACGTTTCGCCAGCCAGGCGGAACCGGGCGCCGCGAGGATCATCGCCACCGCGAGCGGCACCGCCCGCAGGGCGCTCCGCAGGGGGTCGAGCCCGAGCACGTCCTGGAGGTAGTAGGTGGCGGGGAAGAGCGTTCCCTGGAGCGCGGCGGAGGCGGCGAGCAGGAGGACGAGGGGCGGCGCGACGGCCGTGGAGCGGAGCAGTGCGGGCGGCAGCAGGGGGTCGGCGGCCCGGCGTTCGTGCCGTACCAGGACGAGGGCGAGGACTCCGGCCGCGGTGAGGCCGAGCAGGGGGACCGCCGGTCGGCCGGTGTCCGGCAGCGTCACCAGGCTCTGCACCAGGAGGGCCAGCGCGAGTGCGAGCAGGGCCGCGCCGGGCAGGTCGAGCCGGCTGCCGGGTCCGGCGGCCGGGGGGCGGGTGTCGCGCGATCCGACTCCGGCCGGTACGGCGAGGGCCGGCACCGCGAGGGCCACCACGAGGGCGGCAGCGGCGGGCAGCAGGCCCAGCAGGAAGACCGACCGCCAGCCCAGGTGCGCGGTCAGTGCCCCGCCGACCAGCGGTCCCGCCGCCGCCGCGAGCCCGATGGCGGCGGTGCGGATCGCGATCGGACCGGCCAGGCGGTCGGCGGGCCAGGCGGCCCGCAGCATGCCCAGGGTGGCCGGTTGCAGCAGCGCGCCGGCCGCACCCTGCAGGACGCGCAGCGCGACGACCCAGCCGATGCCGGGTGCGACGGCGATCCCGAGCGAGGCGGCGGCGAAGCCGGTCACGCCGAGTGCGAAGACCCTCCGGTGCCCGTACCGGTCGCCGAGGCGGCCGGCGAAGACCAGCAGGGCGGCGACGGTGACCAGATAGCTGGTGCTGGCCCACTGGACGGCGGCGACGGAGGCGTGCAGGTCGTGCTGGAGGGCCGGCCGGGCGACGGTCAACGCGGTGCCGTCGACGGCGACCAGGACGGTGCCGGTGATGCTCGCGGCCAGGACGAGCCCCCGGTGGTGCCGTGGCGGGTTCACCGGGCGGAGGGGCCGAGGTGGGCGTCCAGTGTGGCGCGCAGCAGCGGCTCGACGGAGTCGTCGCCGGTGATCAGGCGCAGGCTGCCCCAGGTGCGCAGTTGGGCGAGGCCGTGCAGGTTGGACCAGAGGGCGGCGGTGGCGGCGGCCGGATCGCCGGACCGGGGGTGCACCTCGGTGACCAGGCCGACGAAGGTGCGGAACAGCGGCAGGGTGGTGCGGCGCAGTTCGACGCCGCTGCCCTCCAGCAGGTCGTGACGGAACATCAGCTCGAACATGCCGGGGTTGGCGGCGGCGAAGCCGAGGTAGGCGCGGGCGAGCGCGTCGAGGCGGGTGCGGGCGTCGGCGCCGGTGGCGGCGGTGAGGGCGTCGGCGCCGGCGAGGGTGTCGGTGAGCCTGCCGAAGCCCTGCTGGGCGATGGCGGCGAGCAGTTCGCGGTGGGTGGGGAAGTAGCGGCGGGGCGCGCCGTGCGAGACGCCGGCGCGGCGGGCGATCTCGCGCAGGCCGAGCGCCTGGACGCCGCCCTCGGCCACCAACTCCACGCCGGCGGCCACCAGTCGGGCTCGCAGGTCCTGCTCCTGTTCGGTCATGAGGACACTGTCTACCAGCTGAGCGTAGACAGTGTCTACTCGCAGCTGCGCCGATGCCCGGGCAGAATCGATCGCATGGACGAAGGCGGCGAGTCGGCCTGCTGGCTGGACCGGGTGTGCCCGGAGTGCGGACGGCTGCGTGAGCGGACCGGCCCGGGGCCCTGCGAGAACTGCGGCGCGGACGGTACGGGCGGCGCGGACGGGCAGGATGACGGGTCGGGCGACCGAGGCTGAACCCCGGCCCGGCCGGGCGGCCGGGCCAGGGTGGCGAGCCGGTCGGACGGCGCCGGATGCGGCGCCCCGTGGAGCCGCCGCTACTGGGACGGCGGCTGGTCGCGGAACTGGTTCTTGAGCTGCTCCTGGGCGGCGTCGACCTGCCCGCTGTACTTGCCCTCGGTGCGCTGGTCGACGGCGTCGCCCGCCTTGTCGACGGCCTTGTCGGCCTGCTCCTCGTGGCCCTTCAGCAGGCTCTTGAGCTTATCCATCATGGACATCTGGTCACACTCCTGGATGAGACGCCCCCACCCCTCCAATATCGCCGCGTGCGCTGCGGTCCGCATCCCGCAAGGTATGCGTAAAGGCTTGGCAACGGGATTCCGATCATGTCCAATCATGACCCTCACGGCCCGTCGGAAGGAGTCGCCCTGATGCTGCGCACCCGTCGCTCCACCTCGCCGCTCGACCGTTCCACCCCGCTCGACCGCACCACTCCGTACGACCGCACCACCTCCCCAGGACGCCCGCGAACCGCCGTCACCCGGCGAAGCGCGGGCGCCGCCCTGACCGTCGCCGCCCTGGTCGCCCCGCTGCTGCTGGCCGGCGCCGGCAGCGCCTCGGCCGACCCGGATCCGGCGCGCAAGGGCGCCAAGCTGGCCTCCCGGCTGGTCGAGGCGAGCAGTGCCCGGGACGCCCGGGCCACGCTGGCCGCGCTCCAGCTGATCGCGGACCGCAACGGCGGGACCAGGCCGGCCGGTTCGAAGGGGCACGACCAGTCCGCGCAGTACGTCTACGAGCAGGCGCGGCGGGCCGGACTCAACGTGTCCAAGCAGGAGTTCGTGTACACCTACTTCGAGGCCCGCTCCGAGCACCTCGACGTGGTCTCCCCGAAGGCCGAGTCGGTGCCGGTGATCGCCATGACGTACTCGGTGAGCGGTCCGGAGGCGGGCCTGACCGCGGACCTCGCGGTCGCCCCGGTCGGCGCCACCACCGGCTGCACGCCCGCCGACTACCCGGCGGGCGCCTTCACCGGCAAGATCGCCCTGATCCGGCGCGGCGGGTGCAGCTTCGCCGAGAAGCAGGCCGCCGCGGCCGGCGCGGGGGCGGCCGGGGCGATCATCTACAACAACACCGAGGGCAGCCTCAACGGGACGCTCAGCGAGCCGACGGCGGGGAGGATCCCGACCGGCGGGATCACCGAGGCCGCGGGCGAGGCGCTGGCCGCCCAGGCCGCCGCCGGGCCCGTCCGGGTGACCCTGGACATCCGCACCTTCATGGAGCAGCGCAAGACCTGGAACGTCATCGCCGAGACCCGCGGCGGCGATCCGAACAACACCGTGATGGTCGGTGCGCACCTCGACTCCGTCCCCGAGGGGCCGGGCATCAACGACAACGGCTCCGGTACGGCCGGAATCCTGGAGGTCGCGAAGAACCTCAGCGTCCACCCGGTGAAGAACAAGGTCAGGTTCGCCTGGTGGTCGGCCGAGGAGTTCGGCCTCAAGGGCGCCGAGAAGTACGTGAACTCCCTCTCCGACGCGGACAGGAAGAAGATCAGCCTCTACCTCAACTTCGACATGATCGCGTCCCCCAACTACGCGCAGTTCGTCTACAACGGCTCCGGCAGCGCCGGTGGTGACGCGGGCCCCGAGGGCTCGGCCCAGCTGGAGCGGGACATCAACGGCTACCTGGAGGGCCGTGGCCTGCCGCACGACCCGACCGCCTTCGACGGCCGCTCCGACTACGGTCCGTTCATCGACGCGGGCATCCCGGCCGGCGGCACCGACACCGGTGCCGAGAAGGTCAAGTCCCCGGAGCAGGCGGCCCGTTACGGCGGCACGGCCGGTGTCGCGTACGACCCGTGCTACCACAAGGCCTGCGACAACCTGGGCAACATCGACATGGGCGCCTTCGACGTCAACATCGACGTGATCGCCAACGCCGTCGGCACCTACGCCTGGGACCTCTCCTCGCTGCACCGGCCCGTCCCGGCCCAGCGCCCGGCCGCGAAGGCGGCACCCGGCGCCGAGGCGGGCGCGACGGGTATCGGCGGCACCAGCGGCACCAGCGCCGACCGCTCCCACGGCGTGGCGGCCTGACGCCCGGGTGGGTCCACCGCCGCCCCCGGCGGCTGGGCCCACCCGACCGCCGTACGCGACTGCTCCATCCGGAACCTCCCTCCGCCATCGCCCCTGGTGGCCACGGGTGCCGTCACCGTAGCGGAGACCACTGACAAATCCGGCCGCGGGCCGGTACGGTGCCGCGCGGGGCGCATCCGCCGAGACCCGGTGGGTGCGCCGAGCGCGGTCCTGACACCATGGGACCGAGATCACGACACCGTGACACCCTCGGAGGAGTCAGCAACATGAGCACGCACTACGACGTCGTCGTCCTCGGCGCGGGCCCGGGCGGCTACACCGCCGCCGTCCGTTCGGCCCAGCTGGGGCTGAAGGTCGCGGTCATCGAGGCCAAGTACTGGGGCGGCGTCTGCCTCAACGTCGGCTGCATCCCCTCCAAGGCCCTGCTGCGCAACGCCGAGCTCGCCCACATCTTCACCAAGGAGGCCAAGACCTTCGGCATCAAGGTCGAGGGCCAGGTGACCTTCGACTTCGGCGAGGCCTTCCGGCGCAGCCGGTCGGTGGCCGACGGCCGGGTCAAGGGCGTCCACTACCTGATGAAGAAGAACGGCATCACCGAGTACGACGGCTGGGGCACCTTCGTCGACGACCACACCCTCCAGGTGGCGCTCAGCGGAGGCGGCTTCGACGTCGTCACCTTCGACCACTGCGTCATCGCCGCCGGCGCCACCACCCGCCTGCTGCCCGGCACCAGCCTGAGCGACCGCGTGGTCACCTACGAGGAGCAGATCCTCACCGAGCAGCTGCCGGAGAGCATCATCATCGCGGGCGCCGGCGCCATCGGCGTCGAGTTCGCCTACGTGCTGCACAACTACGGCGTGAAGGTCACCATCGTCGAGTTCCTGGACCGCGTGGTGCCGCTGGAGGACGTCGAGGTCTCCACCGAACTCGCCAAGCAGTACCGCAAGCTGGGCATCGAGGTGCTGACCTCCACCCGGGTCGAGTCGATCGACGACAGCGACCCGAACGCCAAGGTCCGGGTCACCGTCACCAAGGACGGCCGGCAGCAGGTGCTGGAGGCCGACAAGGTGCTCCAGGCGATCGGCTTCGCGCCGCGGGTCAACGGCTACGGCCTGGAGAACACCGGGGTCAAGCTCACCGACCGCAACGCCATCGCGGTGGACGGCCGCGGCCGCACCAGCGTCGAGCACATCTTCGCGATCGGCGACGTGACCGCCAAGCTGATGCTCGCGCACGCCGCCGAGACGATGGCCGTGATCGCCGCCGAGACCATCGGCGGGGCGGAGACCATGGAGGTCGACTTCGCCATGATCCCGCGCGCCACCTACTGCCAGCCGCAGATCGCCTCCTTCGGCTACACCGAGGCGCAGGCCCGCGAGCTGGGCTACGACGTCAAGGTCGCCAAGTTCCCGTTCACCGCCAACGGCAAGGCGCACGGCCTCGGCCACCCGATCGGCTTCGTCAAGGTCATCAGCGACACCACGCACGGCGAGCTGCTCGGCGCCCACCTGATCGGCCCCGAGGTCACGGAGCTGCTGCCGGAGCTGACGCTGGCCCAGCAGTGGGACCTGACCGTCCACGAGGTCGCCCGCAACGTGCACGCCCACCCGACCCTGGGCGAGGCGGTCAAGGAGGCCATCCACGGCCTCGCCGGTCACATGATCAACATGTGAC
>NZ_JBHVET010000431.1:0-7301 GCF_042802135.1 Kitasatospora sp. NPDC057512 | reverse complement strand
GGTCACCCCACCCGGCCCTCCGCCGTCACCGTCTCAGAACTTGTTCCTGGGCGTCAGGCCCAGCGACATCCCGGACAGCCCGCGCTGGCGGCCGCCGAGCTTGCCGGCCACCGCGCGCAGGGCGGCGCCGGCCGGGGAGTCGGGCGCGGCGAGCACGACCGGGCGGCCGTCGTCGCCGCCCTCGCGCAGCCGCACGTCGATCGGGATCGAGCCGAGCACCGGGACGGTCGCGCCGACGGTGCGGGTGAGCGCGTCCGCGACGGTCTGGCCGCCGCCGGTGCCGAAGACGTCGATCATCTCGTCGCAGTGCGGGCACGGCATGCCGGACATGTTCTCGATCACGCCGACGATCTTCTGGTGGGTCTGCACCGCGATGGTGCCGGCCCGCTCGGCCACCTCGGCGGCGGCCATCTGCGGGGTGGTGACGATCAGGATCTCCGCGTTGGGGACCAGCTGGGCCACCGAGATCGCGATGTCGCCGGTGCCGGGCGGCAGGTCCAGCAGCAGCACGTCCAGGTCGCCCCAGTAGACGTCGGCGAGGAACTGCTGGAGCGCGCGGTGCAGCATCGGGCCGCGCCAGACCACCGGGGCGTTGCCCGGGGTGAACATGCCGATCGAGATGACCTTCACGCCGTTCGCCTGCGGCGGCATGATCATGTCCTGGACCTGGGTCGGCCGGCCCTCGACGCCCAGCATGCGCGGCACGCTGTGGCCGTAGATGTCGGCGTCCACCACGGCGACCTTCAGGCCGTCGGCGGCCATCGCGGCCGCCAGGTTGACGGTCACCGAGGACTTGCCGACGCCGCCCTTGCCGGAGGCGACGGCGTAGACCCGGGTCAGCGTGCCCGGCTTGGCGAACGGGATCTCCCGCTCGGGGGCGCCGCCGCGCAGCAGCTGGGACAGCTCCTTGCGCTGCTCGTCGCTCATCACGTCGAGCTCGACCTCGACGCCGGTCACGCCGGGGACCTTCCCGACCGCCTCGCGCACCCGGGTGACGATGGTGTCGCGCATCGGGCAGCCGGAGACCGTCAGGTAGACCGCGACGCTCACCACGCCGCCCTCGGCGATCCCGACCGATTTCACCATGCCGATCTCGGTGATCGGGCGGTTGATCTCCGGGTCGTTGACGGTCGCCAGCGCCTGGCGTACGGACTCCTCCGTGACGCCGGCCGCGACCTCTGTCTCGTTGGCCATGCCTTGATGGTACGGCGCCCGGCGAAGCCGTTAACCGGTCGGTAGCGTGCCGCGGGTCACAGCGGCTCGGGGGCCTCCCGGCGCTCGTCGATCTCCTTGAGCAGGGACTGGAGTTCGGACCGGATGAAGTCGCGCGTGGCGACCTCGCCGAGCCCGTGCCGCAGGGCCGCGACCTCGCGGGTCAGGTACTCGGTGTCGGCGATGTTGCGGTCGCTGCGGGCGCGGTCCTGCTCCATGTTGACGCGGTCCCGGTTGTCCTGCCGGTTCTGCGCCAGCAGGATCAGCGGGGCCGCGTACGAGGCCTGTAGGGACAGCGCCAGGGTCAGGAAGATGAACGGGTACTCGTCGAAGCGCACGGACGTCGGCAGCAGGGTGTTCCACGCTATCCAGACGACCACCACCACCGTCATCCAGACGATGAACCGCCCGGTGCCGAGGAAGCGGGCGATCCGCTCGGACAGGACGCCGAAGGCCTCCGGGTCGTAGGACGGCAGCGTGAGCAGGCCGGGCCGGGCGGTGCGCGGCTGGTCGAGCCGGGTGCGGCCGGTGCCGGTGATCGGCGCGGTCTCCGCGCGCCGGTCCCGGGCGCCCTCGCGGGTGCGCAGCTCGCGCAGCTGCCGCAGCTGGCGCAGTTCGCCCTGGAGGCGCCGGCGTGCGGAGTCGTCCGACCGTCCGCTGCGGTCACCGTCCATCGGTCACCCCTTCCGTCTCGTCGTCGCGGACCTCGTCGTGGGCGTGCAGCGCGGCGTCGCGCCAGTCGTCCGGCAGCAGGTGGTCGAGCACGTCGTCGACGGTCACCGCGCCGAGCAGGTGGTCCGCGTCGTCCACGACCGGAGCGGCGACCAGGTTGTAGGTCGCCAGGTAGCTGGTGATCAGCGACAGCGGGGTGTCCGGCGGCAGCGGGTCCAGGTCGTCGTCCACCAGCGAGCCGACCAGGACGTACGGGGGCTCGCGCAGCAGCCGCTGGAAGTGCACGGTGCCCAGGTAGCGGCCGGTCGGGGTCTCGTTCGGCGGGCGGCAGACGAAGACCTGCGCGGCCAGCGCGGGCTTGTGGTCGCTGACCCGGACCCGGGCCAGCGCCTCGGCGACCGTCGCGTCCGGCTCCAGCACGACCGGCTCGGTGGTCATCAGACCGCCGGCGGTGTCCTCCTCGTACGTCAGCAGGCGGCGCACCGGCGCGGCCTCGTCCGGCTCCATCAGCTGGAGCAGCCGCTCGGCCTCGTCGCCGGGCAGTTCGGAGAGCAGGTCGGCGGCGTCGTCCGGGTCCATCGCCTCCAGGACGTCGGCGGCGCGCTCCTCCTGGAGCTTGCCGATGATCTCGACCTGGTCGTCCTCGGGCAGCTCCTCCAGGACGTCGGCCAGCCGCTCGTCGTCGAGGGCGGCGGCGACCTCGGCCCGGCGCTTGGCGGACAGGTGGTGCAGCACGCTGGCGAGGTCGGCCGGGCGCAGCTGCTCGAAGGTGGCGAGCAGGTTGGCCGCGCCCTGGTCCTGCTCGGGCAGCGAGAAGCCGGTGACGTCCTGCCAGTCCAGGGTGAGCCGCTCGCCCTTGCCCTTGCGCAGCCGGCCGGCCCGGCCGACCTGGACGAAGACCTTGCTGATCTCCCACTCGCGCAGCCGGGTCTGCACCATGCCGACGTCCAGCACGGTGACGTCCTCGGCGGTCTTGGACCAGGTGACGGTGCGGTCCAGCAGCTCGGCGAGCACCAGGGTCTCGGACGGGCGCTGCTCGAAGCGGCGCAGGTTGATCACGCCGGTGGTGAGCACCTGGCCGGACTCCAGGCTGGTCACCCGGGTCATCGGCAGGAAGATCCGGCGCCGGCCGACCACCTCGACCACCAGGCCGAGCACGCGCGGCGGGCGGCCGCCGAGCCGCAGCGACACGACCACGTCCCGGACCCGCCCGACCTGGTCGCCGTTCGGGTCGAACACCGCGATGGCGGACAGATGGGAGATGAAGACCCGGGTGCCTGGCCCTGCCATGGACTCCCTCGACTCGCTCGACGCCGTACCGGGTGCGCCGGGGGCGCACTCGCGGCCAAGGCTACCCGCGTGCTCCGGGCCCGGCCGGGAGGCACGGTAGCGGCCGGACGAGTCCTGGGCACCAGATCTCTTAAAGGTTTAGGGGGGCTTTAACGGCGCTTGAACAGCAGTTTGGGCAGGCCGGCCGGGATCGGCAGCCGGGTGGTGGCCGGGGTGGGCATCGGCTGCGCGGCGTGCGAGCCGTCCGGCATCGCCCCGGGGTGCTCGGTGAGCGGGCCGGTCGGCTCCAGCCGCAGCACCCGGCACTCACGGGCCCAGCGCTCGGTGATGGCGTCGGTGTCGGGCGCGTTCAGCCGCTTGCCCTTGAGCTCCTCGACGGCGCCCAGCCAGGCCTCGCCGCCCGGGGCCGGTTCGACCACCCGGGCGCTCCAGCCGGTCAGCCGGCCGCCCTTGTCCTTGCTGCGGACGGTGACCACGGCCCCGGCGCCGGGCTCCAGGCCGTGCAGCGGCTGCTCGGCGCCCCCGCCGACCACCACGACCGCGCCGTCGTGCCAGGCGTGCCACAGCGGCCGGGCGTGCTCCTGCCCGTCCGCGCGCACCCAGAGCAGGCCGGACTTCTTCGCGGCCTCCTCCAGCAGGGCCCGGTCGAGGAAGTCGTCGGCGGTCGCGGCGGCGGGCGTACGGTCCATGGCCGACAGCGTACGGCTTTCGGCGTCCACCGGGTGTCTCAGCCTCCGGGCGACAGTTCCATCGCGCCGCCACGGGCCTTACCGTATGACCGCCTCACCGTAAGACCGCCCCGCCCCCGTGACCAGCAAGGAGCGCCGTGCCCACCGCCCGGCCCGCGACCGCCCCCTCCGCCGCCCCCGCGACCGCCGACCCGGGGCCGGCGCACCCGCTCCCCACCCTCGACCTGCTGCTGCTCGCCGTCTCGATCGGCGGCATCTCGCTGTCCGGCCCGCTGATCAGCGCCACCGCCGCGCCCGCGCTGGCGATCGCCCTCTGGCGCAACGTCATGTCGGTCGGCGTCCTCGGCCCGTACGCCCTGCTGCGCCACCGTGCCGAACTGCGCGGGATCGGCCGGCGGGCGCTGCTGCTCGCGGTGGCGGCCGGGGCGCTGCTCGCCGTGCACTTCGCGCTCTGGATGCCCAGCCTGCGGATGACCTCGGTGGCCTCGGCCACGGCGCTGGTCACCACCACCCCGCTGTGGACCATCCTGCTGATGCGGCTGATGGGCATCCGGGCGCCGCGGCTGGTCTGGCTCGGTACGGTCGTCGCCTTCGCCGGCGTGCTGGTGCTGACCGGCGTGGACCTCTCGCTCTCCCCGCGCGCGCTGCTCGGCGACGCGCTCGCGCTCGCCGCCGGCCTGGCCGCGGCCGGGTACATGCTGCTCGGCGCCGAGGTCCGCAAGACCGTCAGCACCACCGCGTACACCCTGGTCTGCTACGCCACCACGGCGGCGGTGCTGCTGGGGATCTGCCTGGTCGCCGGCACGCCGCTGGCCGGGTGGCCGGCCGGGGTGTGGTGGCAGATCGTGCTGCTGATGGTCGCCGCCCAGCTGCTCGGCCACTCGCTGAGCAACCGCGTGGTGCGCAGCCTCGGGCCGTCGGTCACCTCGACCGCGATCCTGCTGGAGACGCCGGGCGCGGCGCTGATCGCCGCCCTCTGGCTGGGCCAGTGGCCCCCGGCGGCCGCCTACCCGGCGGTGGTGCTGATCCTGCTCGGGCTGGTCCTGGTCGCCCGCGGCGGGCGGCGCTGACCGCCGGCTCCGGCCGGGGGTGCCGCCCTCGGCCCGGGCCCGGGCGCCGCCGTCGGCGCGGTCAGAGCCAGCCGTTGCGGCGGAAACCCCGGTACATCCCGAAGCAGATCAGCACGATCGCGCCGAGCACCGTCGGATAGCCGTACTTGTGGTGCAGCTCGGGCATGTACTCGAAGTTCATGCCGTAGACGCCGGTGATCATGGTGGGCACCGCGAAGATCGCCGCCCAGGCGGTGATCTTGCGCATGTCCTCGTTCTGCGCCACCGAGACCTGCGCCAGGTTCGCCTGCAGCAGCGAGTTCAGCAGCTCGTCGAAGCCGTGCACCTGCTCGGCGACCCGGGCCAGGTGGTCGGCGACGTCCCGGAAGTACTTCTGGATGTCCGGGTCGACCAGCCGCTGGAGCGGCTCGGACAGCTGCTGCATCGGGCGCAGCAGCGGCGCCACCGCACGCTTGAATTCCAGGACCTCGCGCTTGAGTTGGTAGACCCGGCCGACGTCGGCGCTGCGCCCGCCCTTGGCCGAGAAGACGCCGTACTCGATCTCGTCCACGTCGTTCTGGAGCCGCTCGGCGACCAGCAGGTAGTTGTCCACGACGTGGTCGGCGATCGCGTGCAGCACCGCCGCCGGGCCCTTGGAGAGCAGCCCGGCCTCGTCCGCGTCGGCCTCCAGCCGGTGGCGCAGCTCCTGCAGCGAGCCGTGGCCGCCGTGCCGGACGGTGATCACGAAGTCCCGGCCGGCGAAGACCATCAGCTCGCCGGTCTCCACCACCTCGCTGGTGGGCGTGAGCTGGTCGTGCTCGACGTAGCGGATGGTCTTGAAGACGGCGAACAGCACGTCGTCGTAGCGCTCGACCTTGGGCCGCTGGTGCGCGTGCACCGCGTCCTCGACCGCGAGCGGGTGCAGGCCGAAGCGCTGGGCGATCCCCTCGAACTCGGCCTCGGTCGGCTCGTGCAGCCCGATCCAGCTGAACGAGCCCTCGCCCTCGGGGAGTTGGTGGGCGGCCTTGACCCGGTGGGCGGCCTCGCGCGGGCTGCACGTCTCGCCCCTGCGCTTGCCGTGCTGGTAGACCGCGCAGTCCACGACCGCCGAACCGGCGTCCTCGGGCAGGACGGCGTAGACGCCGGACGCGCCCCGACGGCGGTTGGTGCGGACGGCGGCACGCAGGCTGTTGATCATCGACATGGCAGGCTCCCAGAGGCAGGAACCGTCGCGCGGCCGCGCGGAAGGAAGAACGTTCGGCCGCGGTACGACGGCGGAGAACACCGGTGAAACGGGGGATGAAAGTGCTCTCCCGGCCGGTCCGTCCGCCGTGGGGCCTGTGCCCGGGGCTACCGCGGCTGATTCAGCCGGTTGGGCCTGCGGGGCGCGGGGTACGGGGAAGTCGGGGCCGGGCAGAGCTGCCGGTACTGCATGGTCGGCCGGTATCCACCGCAACCACCTCCTTCGCGCCGCCGCCCCGGGACGAAACGATCCCGGTGGCCAGTCGCTCACCCTAACATCTGACCGGGCGTCGAGGCCGAGGGGTTCCCGGAGGTTTCCGAAGGCTTTACGGGATCCTTGCCCCGCCCGGCCGTTGCCCCGCCACGGCGCCCCGCCGCACCGCCGCCGACCGCCTCCGGCCCGCCCGCACGCGGCCCGCGAACCCCCGGGGGTTACGCTCACCGGCATGGCGCACGACTTCCCGCTCTTCGGCGACCCCCACGGCGGCAGCTCCCCGGAGCTCACCCGGGAGGCGGTGCTGGCCGCCGTCGAGGCCCGGCTGATCTCCACCTTCGGCGAACCGGGCGGCCGCGCCGCGGTCACCTTCCTCGGCGCCGACCGGATCGAGGTGCTGCGCTTCGGCCCGGACGCCGAGGGCCTGGTGCGCTACGCGACGCTCGGCATGTCCGCCGCACCGATGGCCGACCCGACCGCGCCGGTCGCCGACCAGGTGCGCGGCCCGCGCGCCGAACTGGTGCTGACCGTCCGGGGCGGGCGCGACAGCGTGCTGCGCACCCTGGCCACCTTCGCCGCCACCCCGCAGGTCGAGGGCCTGGTGGTGGCCCCGGGCGGCTCGCTGGACCTCGGCTCGCCGCTCTGGGACGGCGCGCCCTTCACCTCGGTGCTCGCGGCCGAACCGGGCGGCCTGGTCGAGGACCTGGAACTGGCCGACCCGGCCGACCCGGTCCGCTTCCTGCCGCTGCTGCCGATGACGCCCAACGAGGCGGGCTGGAAGCGGGTGCACGGCGCGGCCGCGCTCCAGGAGCGCTGGCTCGACCAGGGCGCCGACCTGCGCGACCCGGGCCGGCGCGGCGTCCGGCTGGACTGACCGCCGCCCGGCCGCTCGGCGCCCGAACGCCGGACCAGGGGACTAATAATCCCCTGGTC
>NZ_JBHVET010000430.1:0-7302 GCF_042802135.1 Kitasatospora sp. NPDC057512 | reverse complement strand
CCACCCGCCCCTTCGTCATTCCGTCATTCCGTCATTCCGGGGCGGGGCCGCCGGGCAGGCGGACGGTGGCCAGCGCGCCCGGACCGCCGTCGGCGGCCGGGCCGAGGGTGACCTCGCCGCCCGCCTCCCGGACGCTCTGCGCGACGATCGACAGCCCGAGGCCGGAGCCGGGCAGCTGGCGCGAGGAGGGCGAGCGCCAGAACCGGTCGAAGACGTACTGGAGTTCGTCCGGCGGGATGCCGGGGCCGTGGTCGCGGACGGTCAGCACGCCCCGGTGCAGCCGGACGTCGATGGTGCCGCCGGGCGGGCTGTACTTGACTGCGTTGTCCAGCAGGTTGATCACCGCCCGTTCCAGCCCGGCCGCGTCGCCGTGCACGTACCAGGGCTCGGTGTCGGTCTCGAAGACCAGCCCCGGGCCGCGCAGCTTGGCCCGCTCGACGGCCCGTCCGGCGAGCTCGTGCAGGGCGACCACGGTGGGGGCCGGGCCGCTCTTGGGGGTGTCCGGGCGGGAGAGCTGGAGCAGGTCGCCGATCAGCACGGTGAGTTCCTGCATCTGCGCCTTCATGTTGCCGAGCAGCTTGGTCTTGGTGGCGGCGGGCAGCGGGCGGCCGGTGTCGTTGCTGCGGATCAGCAGGTCGACGTTGGTGCGCAGGGAGGTCAGCGGGGTGCGGAGCTCGTGCCCGGCGTCGGCTATCAGTCGGGTCTGCCGCTCGCGGGAGTTGGCGAGGGCGGTGCTCATGGAGTTGAAGGACGTGGAGAGGCGGGCGATCTCGTCGTGTCCGTTGACGGGGATGGTGGTGCCCACCTCCTCGGTCCGGGCGATGTGTTCGACGGCGTCGGTGAGCTGGTCGACGGGCTTGAGGGAGGAGCGGGCGACCAGCCGGCCGGCGACGGCGGCGAGCAGGATGCCGCCGGCGGAGACGGAGCCGAGCAGGATGGCGAGGCCCTGGAGGGAGTCCTCGACGGGCTGGGTGGAGGTGGCCACCATCAGCAGGGCCGGCCCCGACAAGGAGTGGGTCAGCGAGATCCGGACGACTGCCGGGGTCCCGTCGGTGAAACGGCCGTCACGGATGATCGACTGGCCGTTCTTGAGCTTGAACCCGGCGGTGTCACCGGGCTGGACCACGATCGCCTTGGTCGCGTTCGGTGGCAGGCAGACGCCCGTCGGGTTGGCCTTCACGAACTGGGTGTCCCGGGCCACCGCGCTGCCGTTCTCCGAGGTGAGGCCCGTCGGCTGGTTCGCCAGGGCCTGTTCCGCGGTCGGGTAGCAGAGCAGGGGTACTCGGGGCCCCGGCGGCAGCGTCGCGTTGGCCAGGTCGGTCCGCACCTGGTCGTAGAGCTGCTTCTCCACGATGAACCAGCACGCCAGCGCCGACAGCGCGATCGCCACCGCCACCGCCGCCGCGCTCAGGAAGGTGAGGCGGCTGCGCAGCGAGCGGGAGCGGAACCAGTGGAGGAGGCGCTGTCGGCGGCGGGGCGTGCGGGGCGGAGCCAGCGGAGGTGCCAGCGGAGGGGGCGGGACGTGGTTCACGCGCTCGCGCCGGCGGCCGGGCGCAGGGCGTAGCCGACGCCGCGCACGGTCTGGATCAGGCGGGGCATGCCGCCCTGCTCGGTCTTGCGGCGCAGGTACATCACGTACACGTCGAGGGAGTTGGAGGAGGGCTCGAAGTCGAAGCCCCAGACCGCCTTCAGGATCTGTTCGCGGGTGAGGACCTGGCGGGGGTGGGCGAGGAACATCTCCAGCAGCATGAACTCGGTGCGGGTGAGTTCGATCGGCTTACCGGCCCGGGTGACCTCACGGGTGGCGGTGTTCATCCGCAGGTCGGCGAAGGCGAGCACCTCGCTCTCGTCCTCGACGGCGGCGCGGGCGGCGGCCTCGGCGGCGAGGGCGTTGCGGCGCAGCAGGGCGCGGACGCGGGCGAGCAGTTCGTCGAGCTCGAAGGGCTTGGCGAGGTAGTCGTCGGCGCCGACGTCGAGACCGGTGACACGGTCGCCGACGGCGTCGCGGGCGGTCAGCATCAGCACCGGGACGGTGTCGCCGCGCGAGCGCATCCGGCGGACGGCGGTGAGGCCGTCCATCCGGGGCATCATGATGTCCAGCAGGACGAGGTCGGGCCGGTCGCGTTCGACGGATTCCAGGGCTTCGTAGCCGTCGGTGGCGGTGGCGACCTCGTACCCCTCGAAGGCGAGGCTGCTCTCCAGGGCGTCCCGGAGGGCGGGTTCGTCGTCGACCACGAGGAGCCGGGCGAAGGGGTGGCCGGCCTCGGCGGTGGTGCGGTCGTCGGCGGACGGGGTCATGGGCGGGTGCCCTTTCTCGTCGGGTGGAGGGCCTGCTGGGAGCAATTGTCCGTCTCAGGGAGCGCTGCTCACAGGTTCTGGCCGGCTTCGAGCTTCGGCAGGACCTGCTTGATGTCGTTGATCGGGATGGCGAAGCCGAGGCCGACGCTGCCGGCCGAGCCGCCGGAGGAGCCGGATCCGCCGGGCGCGTACATCGCCGAGTTGATGGCGATGACCTGGCCGTTGGCGTTGATCAGCGGGCCGCCGGAGTTGCCGGGGTTGAGCGCGGCGTCGGTCTGGAAGGCCTTGTAGGTGGTGGTGCTGCCGCTGTTGGACTGCGGGGCGGTGCCGCGCAGGCCGGGCACGCCGGGCAGGTAGGGCAGGCCGAAGCCGCCGTTGTTGCTGGTGCTGCCCTCGTCGAGCTGGACGGTGACGTCGCGGTTCTCGGCGCTGATGATGCCGGAGGTGACGGTGCCGGTGAGGCCGTCGGGGTTGCCGATGGCGACGACCGGGTCGCCGATGGCCACGGTGGAGGAGTCGCCGAGGACGGCGGGGGTGAGGTTTTTCGCGCCGGTGGCGGTGATCACGGCGACGTCGAGGGCCTTGTCGGTGCCGGTGACGGTGGCCTGGGCGGTGGAGCCGTCCTTGAAGGTGACGGTGATCCGGCCGCCGGCGGCCGCGGTGTCGATCACGTGGTAGTTGGTGAGGATCTGCCCGTCGGTGTTCAGGACGACGCCGGTGCCGGTGGCGGTGCCGTTGCCGGTCTTGACGGTGATCTCGACGGTGCTGGGCGAGACGGCGGCGGCGACGGCGGCCACGTCGGCGGTGCCGTCGGAGCGGGCGGAGACCGGGCTGGCGATGGTGCCGACGCGGTTCTCGGCGCCCTGGTGGTCGGCGGAGACCAGGCCGCCGGTGACCCCGCCGAGGACGGCCGCGACCGCGGCGACGGCGGTGACCAGGACGAGCCGGCCGCGCAGCAGTCCGCGCCGGGCCCGGCCGCCGTGGTGGCCGGGGCCCTCGGGGGAGCCCGGCCCGAGGATCGTGGGCGGCTCGGGCGGGATCGGCGGGGGCGGCGGCGGTGCGTCGAAGCCGCCGTCGGAGTGGTCCTCGCGGTAGCTGTACCCGGGCCCGTGTCCGTACCCGTCCGCGCCGGTGGCCCCGGTGGCCGGGCCGCTGCCGAGCACGGTGCCCTCGATCACCCGGGGCTCCTGGGCCTCGTACTGCCCGTGGGCCTGGTCCTGGCCGTGCTGCCCGTGCTGCCCGTACTGGCCGTGGGCCTGGTAGGGGTCGTACTGCTCGTGGGGCTCGTACGGGCCGTACTGCTCGCTGGGGTGCCGCTGCTTTTCGCTCATGCCGACCAAGCTCGGCCCGGTGCATGAGGAGTGGATGAGAACCGGCTCAGAACGGGGAGAGAAGCCCGTTGGGTTCTCATAAAGCCTGGTCAGGCCGTCTGCCGAGCGGAACCGGCTACTCCGGTACGGACCGGCCGGGGGCGTCGCCGCCGCAGCCGCAGGAACGGCGGATGACCAGCCGGGACGGGAAGGTGCGGACCCGCTCGGTGTCCGAGCCGGGCACCATCAGCGAGTCGTCCAGCACCAGGTCCACGGCGGCCCGGGCCATCGCGTCGCGGTCGGAGGCGACGGTGGTCAGCGGCGGGTCGGCGAGCGCGGCCTCCGGCACGTCGTCGAAGCCGGCCACCGCGAGGTCCTCCGGGACCCGCAGGCCGACCTCGCGGGCGGCCCGCAGCACGCCGATCGCCTGGTCGTCGGTGGAGCAGAAGATCGCCCGCGGCCGGTCCGGCGAGCGGAGCACGCCGAGCGCGACGTCGTAGGCGCCGTAGCGGTGGAAGGGGGCGTCGATCAGGTGCGGCTCGGTGGGGACGCCGTGCGCGTCCATGGCGCGCTGCCAGCCCTCGACGTGGTCGATGACCGGGTCGCCGGGGGCGGGGGACTCGACCGGGCCGCCGAAGCAGGCCACGTACGGGTGCCCGTGCACCTCCAGCAGGTGGCGCACGATCGCCTCGGCGCCGGCCACGTCGTCGGTGACCACCGCGACGTCGTCGATCGCCTCGGGCCGGCGGTGCAGCAGCACGACCTTGGCGCCCTCCATCGCGGCGAACTCCTCGGCGGCGCGCTGCGAGGGACCCTGGCTGACCAGGATCAGGCCGGAGACGCGCATCCCGAGGAAGGCGCGGACGTAGTGCACCTCGCGGTCGTCCACGTAGTCGGAGTTGCCGATCAGCACGAGCTTGCCGCGCTCGGAGGCGGCCCGTTCCACGGCGTGCGCCATCTCGGCGAAGAAGGGCTGGCGGGCGTCCGGGACGACCATGCCGATCAGGTTGGTGCGCCGGGAGGCCATCGCCTGGGCGACGCTGTTCGGCCGGTAGCCGAGCTGGTCGATCGCCGCGAGGACCTTCTCCCGGGTCGCGGGTGCGACCGGGCGCGGCCCGTTGTTGATGACGTAGCTGACGACCGCGGTCGAGGTACCAGCCAGCCGGGCTACATCGTCGCGCGTCACTTTGGCCACGGGGGGAGTCTACGCGTGTGGCCTCCGGGGCGGCAGGGGGATCCGGGGCCCCGTTCGGCAGGCCGGCGGGCGGCTCCGGGAGGAACCGGACAAGCCGGGCGGGGGACGGCCCGCCCGGCCGGGCCTCAGGCGTCCAGGGGGGTGGCGGGGCGCTGGGCGAGCTCCGGCCGCTCGCCCTTCTCGGGCTTCTCCGGGACGACGAAGCGGTAGCCGACGTTGCGCACGGTGCCGATCAGCTGCTCGTGCTCCACGCCGAGCTTGGCGCGCAGCCGCCGGACGTGCACGTCCACCGTCCGGGTGCCGCCGAAGTAGTCGTAGCCCCAGACCTCCTGCAGCAGCTGCGCCCGGGTGAAGACCCGGCCGGGGTGCTGCGCGAGGTACTTGATCAGCTCGAACTCCTTGAAGGTGAGGTCGAGCGCCCGGCCCTTCAGCTTGGCGGAGTAGGTCGCCTCGTCGACCGAGAGGTCGCCGTTGCGGATCTCCATCGGGCTGTCGTCGGTGACGACCTGGAGGCGGCCGAGCGCGAGCCGCAGCCGGGCCTCGACCTCGGCCGGGCCCGCGGTGTCCAGCAGGACGTCGTCGATGCCCCACTCGGCGGTGACGGCGGCCAGGCCGCCCTCGGTGACCACCAGGATCAGCGGGCAGCCGATGCCGGTGGAGCGCAGCAGCTGGCAGAGGCTGCGGATCTGCGGCAGGTCACGCCGGCCGTCGACCAGGATGACGTCCGCGCTGGGCGTGTCCACCAGGGCCGAACCCTCGGCCGGGGCCACCCGGACGTTGTGCAGCAGCAGTCCGAGGGCGGGCAGCACTTCGGCGGACGGTTGCAGCGCGTTGGTGAGGAGGAGGAGAGAACTCATACCCGGTGGTCCCCTTTCCGGGTCGTCGCGGTCGCGTGACGGCTGCCGCCACAGCCGGATGGCGCACGTGCTGAGGGGGAGGGGAGGACGACGGCCGGTCGCGGCGGACCGGGGGAGCGGACGGCGTGCAGGGCGCGACGGCGTGTCCGCCGGGGGTCCCGCAACCCCGGGCGCACCGTTTCTGCCCTGTTCCTCACCGCGAACCCTCCGGTCTGGTCCGGTGCCGGGTGGCGGCCCGGTGCCGGGTGGCGATGCCCCGGCCGGCCGGGGCACGTCGTTGTGCCGCGCCGGCCGGGAGGTCCCTGCTGCGCGCCGGGGGTGGGCCGACGAATCGCAAGAACGTCCGTACTGGCGTCCTGGAAGCACAAAAGGACCCGGGGGCGACTCTGCCCGGATCCCTCTTGGTGGTCGAGGATAGCCGACCGCCCCCTCCGCCGGGAGTGCCGGAATCCGGCGGTTCGCCCAATTCGGGCGTGCGCCGGGTGAGGCTGGACACAGCTTCGAGCGCTGGTCCGGCGCCTCCGGGTGGCGGTCCGGTGCGGGGCCGGTGGGCACTCCGTGCCGGTCCGGCCAGGGCGATTGCCGCTCGTGGCGGCCGACACGCCATCATGGGGGGCGCACATCGGAGGCGCTGTTCGGGTCCATCGTTCGGGTGGTCGGGCGGCCGTCGCGGTGGCGAGCCGGACCGGGGTACCCGAGCCGGGCGAGGACGACGAGAAGGGGTGGCCCGATGGGCGCGACCACCGAGCCCGCGAGCGGCGCCCGGGTGCGCGGGACGATCCGCTACTGGGCGGCGGCGAAGTCCGAGGCCGGGCTGGCCGAGGAGCCGTACGAGGCGGCGACCCTGGCGGAGGCGCTGGCGGCGGCCAGGGCGCGGCACGCCGACCGGCCGAAGTTCGTCCAGCTGCTCGGGCACTGCTCGTACCTGGTCGACGGGGCGCAGGTGGGCGGCCGCGACCACGCGACCGTCGCCCTGACCGAGGGCGGGACGGTCGAGGTCCTCCCGCCGTTCGCGGGAGGCTGAGCGGCGTGACGGACATGAACAACCCGAACCACCCGAACCACGGCGGCCACGGCGGCCACGGCGAGTGGCCGCAGCAGCCCCACCAGCCGTACCCGCCCCAGGGACAGCAGCCGCAGCAGCCGTACCCGCCGCAGCAGCCGTACGTCCCGCCGCGGCAGCCCGGCCACCAGCCGCCGTACGGCTACCCGGTGGACGACGCGGCGGCGACCGCGGTGCTGCCGGCGGTGCCCGCGTTCGACGACGCGGCCGCGACCACCCTGCTGCCGCCGGTGCCGGCGGCGGGCGACGCCGAGGCGACGGCGCTGCTGCCGCCGGTGGTGGTGTCCGGTCCGCTGTCGGGCGCGCCGCGGCAGCCGGGCCACCAGCCGCCGCCGCAGCAGCAGGCCCACCAGCCGCAGCCACCGCAGCAGCCGCAGCAGGCCCACCAGCCGTACCAGCCGCAGCAGGCCCCGCAGGCCCCGCAGGCCCCGCAGCCGCGGCAGCGGCGGCGGCAGCCGGAGCAGCCGGTGCAGCCCCAGCCGGATCCGACGATCCAGCTGCAGCTCCCCCGGCCGCCGGGGCCGCGGGCCCGGCACGCGGCTCCGGCGCCGCAGCAGGCCCCCGCGCAGCAGGCGGCGG
>NZ_JBHVET010000429.1:0-7324 GCF_042802135.1 Kitasatospora sp. NPDC057512 | reverse complement strand
GGGGGGCGCACGACGGCGTCCAGGGCCGGGGCGATGACGGCGAAGCAGTCCTCGGTCAGCGCGGCGGGGTCCACCGCCGCGCCGGCACCGCCACCGGAGGCGTCACCGGCGGCGCCGTCGTCGGCGCTCCAGCGCTGGAGCACCGTGTGGAAGGCCGCCAGCGCCATGTCCGCGGCCAGCCGCGGGTACAGCTCGCGCCCGGCGTCCAGGCCCAGGCGGGCGGCGAGCTCCTCGGCGAGGCCGTCGCGCCACTGCGCCTGGCGCTCCAGGAAGCGCGCGAGCAGGGCGGGGGTGGACAGGACCAGCCGCACCACCTGGCGGGCGCGCTCCTCGTGGCCGGCGCAGTCCTCGACGCTGCGCCACACCGCGTGCCGCAGCGCCACCGAGGGCGCCTCCCCCCGCGGGCGGCGGGCCAGCTCCTCGCGCATGGCCGCGCCGAGCGCGGCCAGGAATTGGACGACCACGTCCTCCTTGGATGCGAAGTAGCGGAAGAACGTCCGCTTGGACACGCCCGCGGCGGTGGCGATCTCGTCCACCGTGACGGCGTCGAACCCGCCGCCCGCCAGCAGCTCCAGCGCCGCCCGCGTCAGTTCGTCGGCCACGAGCTGGCGTTTGCGCTGGGCCAGGGTGGCGGCGGGTCGGGAGGTCACCGCCCCATCCTAGCCCCCACGCCACACGCGACGCCGAATGCCCATCTTGACACTTGGTGACATGAAGGGCACCTTGAGCCTCATGAGTCGTACGCCCCGAAGCAACCACGCCCCCGCCCCCGACCCCGCCCCCGACCCCGGCACTGCCCCGGAGCCGCAACCGGACCTGGACGGGCGGGTGTTCGTCGTCACCGGCGCCGCGAGCGGCCTGGGCCTGGCCACCACCGACGCCCTCGCCCGCCGCGGCGCCCGCGTCGTACTCGCCGTACGCGACGAGGACAAGGGCCGGCGCGCCGCGGACCGCGTGAGGGCCGCCCACCGAGCCGCCCGCCTGGAGGTACGCCGCCTGGACCTCGGCGACCCCAGCTCCGTGCACGCCTTCGCGGCCCGCCTGCGCGCCGACGGCCTCCACCCCGACGTCCTGGTCAACAACGCCGGCGTCATGGCACCCCCGCGCACCCTCACCCCCCACGGCCACGAGCTCCAGTTCGCCGTCAACCACCTCGGCCACTTCGCCCTCACCGCCCACCTGATCGACCTGCTCGCCCAGGGCCGCGACCCGCGCGTGGTCACCGTCACCTCCGCCAACCACCGCCGCGCCCGCATCGACTTCGACGACCTCACCGGCGAGCGCGCCTACTCCCCCATGGGCCACTACAACCAGTCCAAACTCGCCAACGCCCTCTTCGCCCTCGAACTCCACCGCCGCCTGAGCGCCGCCGACAGCCCCGTGCGCAGCGTGCTCGCCCACCCCGGCTACGCCGCCACCGCCCTGCCCCGCGCCGGCGCCGTCGCACCGGTGCGGCTGCTGTTCGGGCACCTGCTGCGCCCGCTCGCGCAGTCGCCCGCACGCGGGGCGCTGGCGCAGCTGCACGCGGCGACCGCGCCCGGGGTACGGGGCGGGGAGCTGTACGGGCCGGGCGGGCCGGGCGAACTGCGCGGGGCCCCCGTACCGACCTCCCCCGCCCCGCGCGCCCAGGACCCGCGGGCGGGCCGGCGGCTGTGGGAGGTGTCGCAGGAACTGACCGGACTGCGGTTCACCGTGCCCGGGGCGGACGGCCCCTGACCCCGGACCGGGAGCGGGCGGGGGGTGAGGGGAGGTCACCGCCCGCGGGGTGTGCCCCGTGCGGCCGGTTCCCCGCCCCCTGCCCGTGTCCCTGTTCCCCCTTCCTGTTCCCCCCTTCCTGTTCCCGCTTCCTGTTCCCGTTTCCTGGTCCCGCTTCCGGTTCCCGCCGGTCGGGGTGTCCGGTATTGGTGGTCGCCCCGGGTGGGGGTGGGGGCGGGCAGTAGGATCGGCGGCGTTGCATCCCGTACACACTGCTGGTAGGAGGCTTTTCATGGCTCAGGTCACGCTGAAGGGGAACCCGGTGCAGGTCGGTGGCGCGCTGCCGGCCGCCGGCAGCCAGGCGCCGGCGTTCACGCTGGTCGGCGAGGGGCTCGCGGACGTGTCGCTGAAGGACTTCGCGGGTCGGCGCAAGGTCCTGAACATCTTCCCCAGCATCGACACCCCGACCTGCGCGACCTCGGTGCGCACGTTCAACGCCAAGGCGGGTTCGCTGGAGAACACCGTGGTGCTGTGCGTGTCGGCGGACCTGCCGTTCGCGCAGGCCCGGTTCTGCGGCGCGGAGGGCCTGGAGAACGTCAGGACGCTGTCCACCCTGCGCGGGCGGGACTTCCACGACGTCTACGGTGTGGCGATCGCCGACGGTCCGCTGGCCGGGCTGACGGCGCGCGCGGTCGTCGTCCTGGACGAGAACGACACCGTCCTGCACACCGAGCTGGTCGCGGAGATCGCCGACGAGCCGAACTACGAGGCCGCGCTCGCCGCCCTCAACTGACCGGCCGGCACCGCGCTCCCGGTGCCGTCCCCTTTTTCGTGTCGCGGCGGCCCGCCCTCGCGTCCTGCCCGTCCCCGCTGCGGCGGGGGCGGGCGGGGCGGGGGCGGGCCGCCGTCGCCTTTGCCGCCCCCCGGGTGCCGCCCCCAGACGCGCCGGGCGGAAGGCGCCCCGCGGCCCGTCCCGGGGCCACCGCCCCCGCCGGGCACCGCCCTGTGCGGCATCGCCTCCGCCGGGCACCGCCCTGTGCGGCATCGCCTCCGCCGGGCACCGCCCAGCCCCTGTTCCGGGAGCGGCTGACGGTCCTCGCCCCGCCGTACCCGGCCACCGGTGGTGGGCTTCCCGTGGCAGGGGCGCCGGTTCAGGCGGCCAGGGTGTCCTTCAGCCAGGGCGCGATCACGGCCATCGCCTCGCCGAAGCGGGAGACGGCGCAGTGGCCGGTGTCCGGGATCAGTTCGACGCGGGTGTCGCGGCGGCCCTCGAACACCAGGGTGTCGGCCCGGGGGACGTGGACGTCCTCGGTGCCGTTGACGACCAGCATCGGCCCGTTGGCGTCCCGGTCCAGCAGCGGGCGCAGGTCGAATCCGGCGAAGGCCGCGTCGAGTTCGGCCCTGGTCGGCGCGGTGTCGAAGCCCAGGGCGTTGCCGACGATGCCGTCCATGCCGAAGGCGAAACCGCGGCCGGGGGCGAAGGCGCGCTCCACCGGGCCGCCGAGCACCACGGAGGCGTCCACCGCCGCGGTCAGTCCGGTGCGGGCGGAGTAGTAGCCGCCCATCGAGATGCCGAAGTGCCCGACCCTGCCGTTGCCGGCCGCGCGGGCGAAGGCGACCAGTGCGGCGATCACCTCGTCGCCGCCGTGCGGGGTCATCGGCAGGTGGGCGCTCTCGCCGGTGCCGGGCAGGTCGAACAGCAGCAGCCGCGCCGGCAGCGCGGACGCGAGCTGCTCCCACATGCCGTGCAGGTCGGTCTTCCAGGAGTCCACACCGCCGCTGGCCAGGACGAACGGCGCGTCGGCGGGCAGGCCGGGGGCGGCCATCAGGTGGACCGGCACGGCGGCCTCGCCGCCGCGGTGGGGGACGGTGAGGGTGCGGCGCTCGAACTCCACGGGGAAGCCGGGGGCGGCGAGCACGTACTGCTCGACCTGGCGGGCGAGCGCGGTGCGCTTCGGGCCGTCGGCGAGCGAGGGGAACTTGGCCCAGCCGTACGCCTGCGCGGCCTCGCGGTGGCGCCCGGCGGCGGCGTGGCGGGCGGCGAGGGCGGACCACTCGTACACCCAGCCGCCGGGCCCCTCGGACCACATGGCGGTGACGGCGGCGCGGACCGCGTCCACCTCGTCGGCGGGCAGGCCGAGGGTCATCTGCGGGTAGCGCTCGACGAACAGGTCCCGCGGGTCCAGGGGCCAGGTGAAGGACATGGTGGTGCCTCCTGATCGCACTCAAGCTTCTTAAAGCCGGAACACTTGCGTTAACGACTATGCGCCCGCTCCGACGCCTAACGCAAGCCCCCCTGCGTTAAGGTGGTGGCCGAGGTGATCGACATGACCGAACACGAGCCACAGCCGGAGCCGCGGCCGGAGTCGCAGTCGCAGTCGCAGCCGGTGCGCCGCCGCCCGGGCGGGCGCGCCGCGCGCGTGCGCCAGGCCGTCCTGGCCGCGGCCGCGCAGGTACTGGCCGAGGAGGGCGTCGAGCGGCTCACCGTCGCCGGGGTCGCGGCCCGCGCCGGGGTCAACGAGACCACCGTGTACCGGCGTTGGGGCACCCGGGAGAAACTCGTCCTGGACGCCATGCTCACCGGCAGCACCGAGGGCGTCCCCGTCCCCGACACCGGGGCCGTCCGCACCGACCTGGCCGCCTTCGCCAGCGCCCTGGCCCGCTACCTCGCCACCCCCACCGGCCGCTCCGTCGCCCGGGCCGCCGCCCTCAGCGCCGACGACCCCGACCTCGCCGAGGCCTGGCAGACCTTCTGGCACTCCCGCCTCGACCAGGCTGGCGCCATCATCGCCCGGGCCGTGGACCGCGGGGAACTCCCGCCGGACACCGACACCGCCCTCGCGCTGGAACTGCTCTGCGCCCCCCTCCAGACCCGCTGCCTGCTCGGCCACCGCCCCGACGAACCGGACCTGCCCGAACGCCTGACGGACCTGGTCCTGGACGGACTGACAGGCCGGAACCGGGCCACCGCCCCCCGGCCGCAGCCCTGACACCGACCGCCCCGCACAACCGGGCGACGGGCCCGCACCCGCCACCGGCCGCCCCGGGCGCAGCGCCGGGCCGCACCCGAACACCACCTGGCCACCGCGCGCGGACCCAACCGTGACGGTGTGCAGCGCCCTCGCCGAGCGCGTGGCACCCGGGCGCCCCGCCCGTTGCGGGCCGGCGCGAAGCCGGCCGCACCGTCACCTTCCCGCGCCCGCCCGTCCCCCTCCCCCGGCCCCGGGCCCCGGCCCCGGCCCGGCGAAGGGGGCACCCGACGGCATGCCCGCGCACGCCGGGCAGTACGGCCACTCCCCCGGAGCTGGACGGGCGGCTCCGGAACACGGTCCCGGCCCCTGTGTCACGGCCGGTGACGGTACGGACCGGGTCACGTGCTCCCGTCGGGCCCGCAGCTCGACCGAAGGCCGTCGGCACGGGTTCCGGGCGGCCGCTGACGGCCGGCGGCCGTGACGCAACCGCGCTCCCTGCGCGGGGAGTTGATGCTCCCGTCGGCGCCGGAGGTGACGGCCGTCGGGGTGGGACCGGACGTCGGGAGGCGGGCGCGGTGGGCCGGACGCGGCGCCCGGCCCGGATCGTGAGCGGCGCACGGCGCACGGTGTTCGCCTCCCGCGACGTCACGTCGTCCCGCCGCTTCCCGGAGATGAGCGTCCATCCCGCGCGCAGGCGCTGCGGCTCCGGGAAGGGCCGCAGCGAGAAGACGCCCGCCGCCGAGCGGACCCGGGAAAGCCAACGGGGCCGGGCGGCAGGGCCGTTGACCACCGGCGGCCCTGCCCAGGGCCGCCGGGCGCAGCGGCGCGGCCAGGCACGGGCCCGGTGGCCGGGCCGGAGGTCAGTGCGCCGGCGGCCGGTGGCCGCGTGCGGACGCGGTGCGGGTCACAGCGGTCGGCTCCAGTGGCGCTAGGTGTGCGGGGTCCTGGTGAAGCCGCTGTCGCTGAAGGGGTTCGGCAGCGTGCCGTCGAGGGTTCCGGCCAGGAAGTCGCCGAAGCCCGCCGCGAAGCGGACCCAGGCCGCTTCGCCGTAATGGTGCTGGCGCTTGAAGACGACGACGTCCCAGCCGTCCGGGTCGCGGGTGTCGCAGAGCCAGAAGGCCACGTCGCCGTTGGCGGTACCGGCGAAAGGCAGGATCCTGCCCTGCTCCAGGTCCTCCGGGGCGGTGCCGGTGGGGGCGGCCGGCTCCTGCCGAGGGTCGAAGTCCAGTGCGTCGACGAGGTCGCCGTACGGGGAGCCGTCCACCGGCGGCGTGCTGACGCCGAGGTACCCGTCCAGCTCGCCGCCGCCGTAGAGCACCACGAAGTCGCGGTAGTCGGCGGGCAGGCGCAGGCCGGTGGTGCGGGCCAGTTCGTCCCAGTCGACGCTGTCGCCCGGGGTTCCCGGCTCCCCGATCAGGGCCGAGAGGCGGGTGACGGCCGGGTGGACCATGGCGGTGTCCCCTTTCGTGGGTGGCGGGTTCCGGTCGGTCACCGTAGCGCCCGGCGTCCCGCCCGGTGAAGGCCGTACGGGCGGTCGGCGCCTGTCCCGCCGGGCCCCGACCGCCCGGAGCAGCGGACCGGCGCACTGCCGGGCACCCGCAGAGCGCGCCATGCTGCACGCCGTGAACCGCGAAGACCTGACGGCCGCCCTCGAACGACACGGGACCGGCGGCGCCGGCCGTGCCGCCCTGGCCCTGCGGGCCGGGGCCTGCTTCCGGGTGTGGTCCGAGTCGACGGCGCCGGCCGGGCGTCTCCTCGACATCCGGGCATGGCGGGCCGCCTGCATGGCGCAGGACGGCGTCGTCGCCCGCAAGGACTTCGAACGGGGCTTGCCGGACCTCCGGTGTGCGGCAGACGCCCCGGTCGCCTCTGGGCGAGTGGATGTCATCGGGGATTCCCACCCGGTCTTCCCCGCCGCCGATCCGAGTTCGTGCGTCGCCGTGCTGTAGCCCGGCGTGGACGGCTGCGGGCCCGGTCGCCCGGCCCGGGTGGACCGGATCGGCCGGGACGGCACCCGGCATCCCGGCTTCCAGGGACCGCGGCCCGCCGGGAGGGGAATGTCCGCTGTCAGACCACGCAGAACTCGTTGCCCTCCGGATCGGCCATCACCACATGGTCGGGCCTGCCCTGCAGCTCCTCCTCACGGACCACCGTCGCGCCCGCGGCGGTCAGCCGCCGCACCGCCTCGACCACGCGCGGCCACCGCACCTCCCACGGCGTCTCACGGCCGCCGCCGGCCTGGACGTCCACGTGCACCCGGTTCTTCACCGTCTTCGGCTCCGGCACCTTCAGGAAGGACAGGCCCGGCCCCGTCCCCTCCGGATCGCACAGGTACGCGCCGTCGTCCCACTCCTCCTGCGGGACCCCGTGTCGGGACAGCCACTCCTCCCAGCTCCCGAACCCCTCCGGCGCCGGCTCGTGCACGTAGCCCAGCGCCAGCGCCCAGAACCCGGCCAGCCTCGCCGGGTGCGCGCAGTCGATCGTCAGGCTCCACCTGGTCGCCATGCGGCCCTCCTCGTCTCGGATGCGGCGACCGTACCGCCCACCACCGACACCACCGCCACCACGGCCGGCGGGCGCCCCGCACGACGCGGGCCGCAGCCCGGAACGGCCCGCCCGGGACAGGGCGCGGGCCCGTGCCGCGCACGGGGGAACGG
>NZ_JBHVET010000428.1:0-7324 GCF_042802135.1 Kitasatospora sp. NPDC057512 | reverse complement strand
GGCCCGCCCCGTCGGGGGCTCAGCCCTGGGGGTTGGTGAGCGCGTCGTACTCGTCGGCGCTGAGCAGCTCGTCGGTGGCCTCGACACGGACCTTGAACAGCCAGCCGCCCTCGAAGGGGTCGCTGTTGACGAGGGCGTTCTCGTCCAGGACGTCCTGGTTGACCTCGACGACCTCGCCGGTCACCGGGGAGAACAGGTCGCTGACCGACTTGGTGGACTCCAGCTCGCCACAGGTCTCGCCGGCGGTCACGGTGTCGCCGACCTCGGGCAGCTGCACGTAGACGATGTCACCGAGCGCGTCCGCGGCGTGCTTGGTGATGCCGACCGTGGAGACACCGTCCACGGCGGCCGTCAGCCACTCGTGCTCCTTGGTGTACTGAAGGTGCTGGGGGTTGCTCATGGCGTCATTCTCCAGGATGGGAAGCGGGTACGACGAAGCGGGCCGCCGCGCGGACGGCTGCGACGTGCGCGTATGGGAAAACCGGGGGCGTGCGAGGGCTCAGCGGGCGCGCTTGTAGAACGGCAGCGCCACGACCTTGACGGGCTCGTGCTTGCCGCGCACGTCCACCGCGACGGTGGTGCCGGGGGCGGCGTGGGCGGCGTCGACGTAGGCCATCGCGATCGGCTGCCCCAGGGTCGGGGACGGCGCGCCGGAGGTGATCCGGCCGATCGGCTCGCCCTCGGTGGAGACCACGGTGTACTCGGCGCGCGGCACCCGCTTGCCCTCGGAGACCAGGCCGACCAGCACCTTCGGCGGGTTGGTCTCGGCCGCGGCGGCGGCCTGCTCCAGGGCCTTGCGGCCGACGAAGGCGCCCTCGTTGGTGGTCTTGTCGAAGCGGACGACCCGGCCCAGGCCGGCGTCGAACGGGGTCAGGTCGGTGGACAGCTCGTGCCCGTACAGCGGCATGCCGGCCTCCAGGCGCAGCGTGTCGCGGCAGGACAGGCCGCACGGGACCAGGCCGCGGCCCTCGCCGGCGGCGGTCAGCGCCTGCCAGACCGGCTCGGCGTCGACCGGGTGGCAGAAGATCTCGAAGCCGTCCTCGCCGGTGTAGCCGGTGCGGGCCAGCAGCACGTCCTTGCCGGCCACCTGGGCCGGGAGGATCGCGTAGTACTTCAGACCGGGCAGGTCGGCGTCGGTGGTCTCCGCCAGGATGCCGGTGGCCTCCGGGCCCTGGACGGCGATCAGCGCGTAGGTGTCGCGGTCGTCGGTGACGACGGCGTCGAAGCCCTTGGCGCGGGCGATCAGCTCGTCGAGGACCAGCTGGGCGTTGGAGGCGTTGGCGACGACCAGGAAGGCGTCCTCGCGCAGGCGGTAGACGATCAGGTCGTCCAGGATGCCGCCGTCCTCGGCGCAGATCATCGTGTAGCGGGCGCGCAGCACGCCCAGCGCGGAGACGAAGCCGACCAGCGCGTGGTCCAGCATCTCGCCGGCCTGCGGGCCGGTGACGGTGATCTCGCCCATGTGCGAGAGGTCGAACAGGCCGGCCTTGGTGCGGACGGCGAGGTGCTCCTCGCGCTCGCTGCCGTAGCGCAGCGGCATGTCCCAGCCGGCGAAGTCGGTCATGGTCGCGCCGAGGGCGCGGTGCAGCGCGTCGAGCGCGGTCAGGCGGAGGGACGACATGGCCAGGAACTCCTCGGTCGGGGCACTCAGGGGTGCACGCACCGGACCGGACCCGCTGGGGGCCGACCCTGCGCGCGGGCATGCGGCGGCGTGGGTCTCCCCATCTGTCGTCGAACCTGAGAGCTTCACCGCCCCGCCGCCCGCAGCCGTTTCCAGCTTGGGGGACAGCATGACGGCTTGCACCGTGGGTGGGCGCACGACAGGGCCGGGCGCCGCTTTCCAGATGTGCCTAACCCGTGCGGTAGGGGTGCCTGAGAGATTCCGGGGAGGACTTGCTCCTTCGGCGCCGGCTGTGCCTGAGCGGCACTCCGGGCTCTCCCGCGCGGGTTCGAGCGGCCGGTATGGAGTTGTGGGGGCCCGCGGCGCATGCCGTCGGACGGGCACATCATGGCACGTCCCGGACGGCGAGGGGAGGGGGGACCCGGTCACACCGCGCGGGACCCGAACACGAGTCCTGACCACACCCCCCGCACGCCTCTAGACTGCTGCGCGTCGGTGCGGCAGTGGGCGGCCGACGGCAGAGGGCGGAATCGGCGGCGCATGGGGTACCCGGTGGAGCAGCAGCAGGGGTGGGGCGGACCGGAGGAGGCGCCGACGGGCGGCTCCTGGCCGGCCAACGAGCTGGAGCAGGTGCTGACCGCGGCCCTGGGCGACCCGGGCGCGACCCCACGGGTGTTCGAGGTGCTGGCGCGCAGCCAGGTGTGGGTGCCGCTGCCGGCCGGGGCCGACCCGCAGGGGCAGGCGCTGGACCTGCCGACCATCGAGCTGGGCGGCGACCCGTACGTGCCGGTGTTCTCCTCGCAGGAGGTGTTCCTCCAGCAGGCGCCGGGGATGGCCTTCGCGATCGCGCCGGTGTGGGAGTTCGCCCGCGGGCTGCCGCTGGGCGTGGGCATCGCGGTGAACCCGGACGCGGCGGTGGGCCTCCCGGTGCCGCCGCAGGGGGTCGCCGAGCTGCGCCGCGGCCCGCGCGAGGACCGCTGGGAGCAGGCCGAGGGCGCCGCGGCGCCGACCGGCGGCCGGGTGGCGCTGCGCGAGCCGGTGCCGGGCGAGGACCCGGAGCACTTCCTGGCCGCCTGCCGGAGCGAACTGTCGGCGCTGCCCGGCGTGTTGACCGCCCGCAGGGCGCTGGCCAGCATCGAAGGCGAGCCGACCGTGATGTTCGTGGGCGTCCAGTTGGACCCGGCGGCCCCGGCCGACCCGGCCGCGGTGAACGACGCACTCGGGCGAGCGCTGGGAACCGCGCCGCTGCCCGGGGGCGTCCACCTCGTACTGCTCGACCTCGCCGACGACCCGGTGGTCGAGTGGCTGCTCACCCGGGTACTGCCTTTCCACACGCGGGCGTGAGCGGGTCCGGATCAGAGGCACGTCGCCGTGGCGGTGGCCGGTGCCGCGCCATAGGGTGCGTGCAGACGGCCGACGGGTCGGCGGGTTGAGGGAAAGAGGCGCGGCGAGGTGGGCGCATGAGTGCGGGAACGGGAGCGGGCGGTGTGCCGGGGCCCTGGGGCCAGGCACCGGCCGGGCGCCCGGGAGCTGATCCCGGCGCGTTGGAGCGCGCCCTGCGCGACGTCGCGCCGGAGCGCTACGACGCGTACGAGCGGCTGCTGCACGCGCTGGCGGACGGCCGGGTCTGGATGCTGCTGTGGCACGGCACGCCGGGCAGCGCGGACGCGCAGTACGGGAACATGGAGATCAGCGGCCACGGCTACGCGCCGGCCGTCACCTCGCCCGAGCAGCTGACCGCCTCCGGCTGGGGGCGGGCCCACGAGGTCGTCTCCGGCCGGGAGATCGCGGCCTCGCTGTACCGCACCCGCTGGGGCCTGTGGCTCAACCCGCACGCGCCCGGCGGCGGCGTCGGGGTGCCCTGGGCGGACCTGCGACGGGTCGCCGCGGGCCTGGACCGGCTGCCGGCCGGGCCGTTGAAGCTGAGCGAGCCGCAGTTGAACGCCCAGCCGTTCTTCGCGCTGCTGGAGCGGCAGGCCACCGAGGTGCGCGCCGTCCGGGCGCTGCGCCGGGCCTGGGTGCAGCCCGCGGTGGGGGAGCCGTACCTGGCCATCGGCCTTGACCTCTACGAGAGTTCGCCGCCGGCGGTGGAGGCGGTGCGGGCGCTGATGCAGCGCGCGATCGCGGTGGCCCCGGAGGGGCTCGCGGTGTCCACGGTGGCGATGTCGGACGAGTACGACCCGGTGGCGCTGTGGATGCGCGCCAACGCGCGGCCGTTCTTCGACCGGGAGTCGGGGCGCCCGGCGACCGGCCCGTACCCGCCGGTGCCCCCGCCGCCGTACCCCGGGCAGTCGATGCCGGGCTACGCGTACGGCACCCAGCCGCCGGCGCAGGGCTGGCAGCAGCAGCCGCAGCGGCCGTGGCCCGGCTACCCCGGGCGCTGAATCCCAAAACACATTCCCCGAAGCCGACTTGATTGTCCGTCAAGTCGGCTTCGATGCTTTCCGGACGAATTTCCGGATGTGCGGCCCGGTCATCTTGACATGGCAGATACAGCCATGTGAAGAGGTATATGCCGAAGACTGGGGAGGTGCATGCACGCAGATCACAGTTGGGCATCTGTCGGTTGTCAGGGCTGGCGCAAGCCAGTTCGGATGGCAGAGAGTTCTGCGCAACGCACCGCGCGTGCTGGAACCCCACAAAGGTGAGCGCGCACGCCGACAGCCCGTCCACGCGACGCCCATCCCGCGTGGTGGCAGTGCCTGTGCACGACGCACTGCCGTCAACACCCGCTCCTCCTAAGCACCTCCGCACGTCCGCAGCCGCACCGCCGAAGACGGCGACCGGCACCCGTGGGCCGGCCACCGTCGGCGAGGGGACCAACTGACCATGACATCCGTGACCACCGCCGGGAACGAGCCGGAGGCAGCAGCCGCCGCCGGACCGGCCAAGAAGATCGAGGGCCGCTCCCTCGGCCAGATCGCCTGGGCCCGCTTCAAGCGGGACAAGGCCGCCGTCGCCGGCGGCGTCGTGGTGATCCTGCTGATCCTGCTCGCCGTGCTGGCCAAGCCGATCGAGTCGATGTTCGGGCTCGACCCCGACGCTCTCCACCAGGACCTGCTGGACGCCGACCTCGGCGGTCTGCCGTTCGGCGACTGGGGCGGCATGAGCCTGGAGCACCCGCTCGGCATCGACCCGTCGCAGGGCCGTGACCTGCTCACCCGCGTCATCGAGGGCTCCTGGGTCTCCCTGCTGGTCGCCTTCGGCGCGACCCTGCTGTCCAACACCATCGGCACCGTGCTCGGCATCATGGCCGGCTACTACGGCGGCTGGGTGGACACCGTGATCAGCCGGGTGATGGACGTCTTCCTGGCCTTCCCGCTGCTGCTCTTCGCCATCGCGATCTCGACCTCGCTCCAGGGCGGAGCCTTCGGTCTGCACGGCCTGCCGCTGCACATGCTGGTGCTGATCTTCGTGATCGGCTTCTTCAACTGGCCCTACATGGGCCGGATCGTGCGCGGCCAGACGCTCTCGCTGCGCGAGCGGGAGTTCGTCCACGCGGCCCGCAGCCTCGGCGCCCGCGGCCCGTTCATCCTGTTCAAGGAGCTGCTGCCGAACCTGGTCGGTCCGATCCTGGTCTACTCGACCCTGCTGATCCCGACCAACATCCTCTTCGAGGCGGGGCTGAGCTTCCTCGGCGTCGGCATCCAGCCTCCGCAGGCCTCCTGGGGCGGGATGCTCCAGGACGCGATCCGGTACTACCAGGTGGACCCCCAGTACATGGTGGTCCCCGGTGTGGCGATCTTCATCACCGTGCTCGCCTTCAACCTGCTCGGCGACGGTCTTCGCGACGCCCTCGATCCCAAGAGCAACTGACCCCGCCGCACATGACCACGCATCATGTGATGCGCCGTCAGGACCCTCCTTCACCGCCTCCCATCCCCAAGGGGTTGATCTCACCCATGCGTAGGTCCCGTACCGTCGCCCTGACCGCGGCCGCAGCCGCCGCTGTCCTGGTCGTGACCGGTTGCACCAGCTCGTCGAAGGGCGGCGGTTCCGCCTCGTCCTCCGGCGCCGCGGGCGGCTCCGGCGCCAACGCCGCCACCAAGGGCATCGTCAACGCCTCGGACAAGAAGGGCGGGACGGTGACCTTCGAGATGAAGGGCACCCCCGACTCGCTCGACCCGGGCAACACGTACTACGCGTACATCTACAACTTCTCGCGCCTGTACGCCCGCTCGCTCACCACCTTCAACCCGGCGCCGGGCGACGAGGGCAACAAGCTCGTCCCCGACCTCGCCGAGTCGATGGGCCAGGTGAGCGCGGACGGCCTGACCTGGACGTACAAGCTGCGCAAGGGCCTGAAGTACGACGACGGCAGCCCGATCTCCTCGAAGGACGTCAAGTACGCCGTCGAGCGCTCGAACTACGCGCTGGACGTCAACTCCAACGGCCCGGTCTACTTCCGCGAGCACCTGGTGGACAACGCCACGCCGTACGCCGGCCCGTACAAGGACAAGGAGGGCGGCCTCGACTCGATCGAGACGCCCGACGACACCACGATCGTCTTCCACCTGAAGCAGCCCTTCGCCGACTTCGACTACCTGGTCAGCGCCCCGCAGACCGCGCCCGTCCCGCAGGCCAAGGACACCGGCTCGGAGTACGTGAAGAAGATCGCCTCCTCGGGCTCCTACAAGTTCGAGTCCTACGAGGACGGCAAGCAGGCCGTCCTGGTGCCCAACACCAACTGGGACCCGAGCACCGACCCGATCCGCAAGCAGCTCGCGGACAAGATCGTGCTCAGGATGAACATCGACCAGTCCACCATCGACAAGGACCTGCTGGCCGGCAACGCCCAGGTCGACCTGGTGGGCGGCGGCGTCGACCCGCAGACCCAGGCGCAGATCCTCCAGAACCCGAAGCTGAAGGCGAACACCGACAACGCCTACGGCGGCCGCCTGGTCTACATGGCGATCAACTCCAAGCTCGCGCCGTTCGACAACATCGAGTGCCGCAAGGCCGTGCAGTACGCGGTCGACAAGGTCTCGGTGCAGACCACCCTCGGCGGCCCGATCCGCGGCCAGATCGCCAACACGGTGCTCCCGCCGGACATCCCGGGCCACCAGGACTTCAACACGTACGAGACCAAGGACAACAAGGGCGACGAGGCCAAGGCCAAGGAGGCCCTGAAGGCCTGCGGCAAGGAGGGCGGCATCAACACCGTCCTCTCCGCCCGCACCGAGCGCGCCACCGAGGTCGCCGCGGCCACCTCGATCCAGGCCGCGCTGAAGAAGGTCGGCATCAACGCCGAGATCCAGCAGTACCCGCAGGGCAAGTACCTGCAGGACAGCGCCGGCTCCCCGCAGTTCGCCGCCGACCACAACATCGGCCTGATGATGATGCAGTGGGGCGCCGACTGGCCCACCGGCTACGGCTTCCTCCAGCAGATCGTCGACGGCCGCACCATCAAGCCGTCCGGCAACAACAACCTGGCCCAGCTGAACGACCCGGCGATCAACAAGCTGCTCGACGACGCCGCGATCAACCCCGACAAGACGGCCCGCGAGAAGATCTACGGCGACGTCGACAAGAAGGTCATGGACCAGGCGGTCTACGTCCCGTTGACCTACTTCAAGGTCTTCCTGTACCGCCCGGACAACGCCACCAACGTGGTCTCCACCTCGGCGTTCTCGGGTGAGTACGACTACCTGAACATCGGCGTCAAGTAAGAGCCTGGCTCCACATCCCTGAAGGCAGGTGAAG
>NZ_JBHVET010000427.1:0-7334 GCF_042802135.1 Kitasatospora sp. NPDC057512 | reverse complement strand
GGCACGGGCGGGTCGGTGGCCGGTCGGCGGTGGGTCAGTAGCGGACCGGCGGCGGCAGCTGCCGCTCCCGGACGGGCGCGGTGAAGGCGACCGGGCCGGTACTGGAGGGGGTGCTGCCGCCGCGGACGGGCAGGCCGCCCTCGACGGCGTACATCGCCTCGTCGAAGGCCTGGCCGTCGGCCGGGGCCCTGCCGACCGCGAAGATCGCCACCGCCTTGCCGTCGAGGACGGAGGTGGAGAGGTAGTCGCCGACCATGGCACCGCCTCCGGTGGCGGCGATCCGGGACAGCGGCATCGGACCGGCGACGGTCCGCGGCGCGCTCCAGGTGGCGCCGCCGTTGGCGGAGGAGATGAAGCCGACCTCCAACTCGCAGGTGGCGTCGGTGCAGTCGGCGTTCGGGTAGAAGTAGTAGTACAGCCCGAGCTTGGCGGTGCGCCCGGAGGTGGCGCGGTCGACGCCGAGGCCGGGCAGGAAGTGGTCGGCGCCGCTGGTGGTGGCGTCGATCGGCACCCGGGTCACGGCGGACCAGGTGGTCCCGTCGGTCGAGGTCGCGTAGACGATGTCGTTGGCCGGGCAGCCGGCCCGGAACCGGCAGTCCTGCCAGGCGACGTAGACCCGGCCGGCGCCGTCGATCTCGGCCGAGGGCAGGCCCTCGCCGTCGCGCAGGCCGCCCGCGACGCCGTGCGCCACGACGTCGGCGACCAGGACCGTGGAGCCCCAGGACCGGCCCCCGTCGGTGGAACCGAAGGAACGGATCGAGGTGGTGTCGGTCGAGAAGGGGACCACGACCCGGCCGTCGGGCTGCACCAGCGGTTGGCCGCCGAGGCCCAGGTTGACGCCGGACGGGCCCGACGGCGCGGACCAGGTGGCGCCGCCGTCCCGGGAGGCGGACATCACCACCAGGTTGTCGGAGGAGGGGATGTCGACCTCGATGTAGCAGGTGCCGAAGTACGGGCTGGACGGACTGTTGTCGCAGACGATCCACTCCTTGTCGTAGCCCTGGCCGTCGAAGCCGACCGCCCGCACCGGGTCCTGCCAGCGCAGCCCGTCGGCCGAGCGGCTGACGGTCACCCCGACGGGGTTGATCGCCGCGTCGATGACCAGGCCGGCGATCATCCAGGTGCCGTGCCTGGCGTCGTAGGCGATCGAGGGGTCGGAGGCCCGGGCCCAGCTGCCGCCGCCCTGGTGGGTGGTGATGCCGGGCAGGATGCCGTGCCGCCAGGTGGCGCCGCCGTCCCGCGAGGTGTTCCAGCTGAGGGCGGCCGAGCCGCCGGCGGGGAACCGCCCGACCTGGGACGAGGAGACGATCGTGCCGCCGTAGGCGAAGGTGTCGGGCTCCACCTCGGTGGCGTGCTGGCTGCCGGTTGCGGTGTCGGTGAACGGGTCGGTGCTCACCTGCAGCAGGCGCGGCCCGCCGCCGGCGGCGGTCAGGGCGTACGGGGCGGCGCCGGCGGCCGGGGCGGCGGTCCAGGCCGCGCCGGTCAGGGCGAGGGCGGCCGCGGCGACGACGGTGAACGGCCGCCGCCAACGGGCAGGGGTGCGCGGGTGCTTCATCCGAAGCTCCTTCGCGTGGGGGGAAGGTACGGACGACGAGGGGCGGGCCGCGGGTCCGAGGGCGCGGCGACCCGCCCCGGTTGGCGCGTGCGGATCGGAGGAGTTCGACGCCGTCGAGGCTCGTGGGGGCGACGCCGCCCGATCGCGTGCCGCGCGCAGAAGTGCACACGTGTTCGCAAATCGGAAGTGTGAGCCGGATCATGACATCGCACAAGATGTGCGACCAAAACGGAACGGCCCCTCACGGACCGTCGGGTCCGGCGCCCCTCCCCCACGGCGGGGCGGCGTTCCCGCGGACGTGAATACTGGCCGGTTGTCATCCGTTTTCCGAGGCTGGGGCGTCCTGAGGGCATGAAGCGCGAATCGATCCTCCCGGGGGGCTCCGGATCCGACCCGTTCGACGAGTTCGTCGTAGCGCGGTACCAGGCGCTGCTGCGGGGGGCGTACTTGATCACGGGTGACGTCCACGACGCCCGGGACCTGCTGCACGACGCCCTGGCGCAGGTGTACCCGAAGCGTTCGACGATCCGGGACACGGCCGCGACCGAGGGGTACGTCCGCAGGACGATGGTCCGCACCCACGTCTCGCGCTGGCGGCGGACCAGACGCGAAGTGCTCACCTCCGCGCTGCCGGACGGACCGGCGGCCCCGGAGGGCGAGCGGGACGACCAGCTGGCGGCGGCGCTGGCCGGACTGCCCAAGCGGCAGCGGGCCGCCGTGGTGCTGCGCTACTACCTGGACCTGCCGGTCGCCCAGGTGGCGGAGGAGCTGGGGTGCTCGGTGCCCACGGCGAAGACGCACCTGGCGCGCGGGATCAAGGCGCTTCGACAGGACATGGAAAACGTGAGGGAGCTGGTAGGCCGTGAGCGCTGAGGACAGGTTCGAGGAGGAGCTGGTCACCCGGCTCGGAACACACGCGGCAGGGATCGCCGGCACCCCGCCGCTGGCCGAACTGCACCGGGCCGGGCGGCGGCGGGCCCGGCGGCAGGCCGCCGTACGGGGGGTGACGGCGGCCGCGGTGCTGGCCCTCGGGGCGGGGGCGCTGACGCAGCTCGGCGGCGGCCTCGGGACCGACCGCACGGGGGCGGCCGGGACGGGCCTCAGCGTGCCGAGTCCGACGGCGGGGGCGACGGCGCCGGGGCACACGGCCGTGATGCTGAACTGCGCGAACGGGCCCACGTCGATGCGGACACCGGGCTGGCACCAGCACTCCGGCCAGCAGCCCTGGGAGACGCCGTCGGCGATCGCTTCGTCGGGCTACTCGTCGTCGTGGACGCCGCCGCCGGGCGCCCCTTGGTTGGGCCTGGTGTCGCCGGCCACCCCTCCGCCGGGACACTCGTCCTCGGACGTCCCGTCGACAGGCGCGCCGTTCTCCGGCCTCCCGTCGTCGTCCGGCTCGCCGTCATCCCTGCCCACGGCCTCGGGCTCAGGCTCGGGCTCGGGCTCGGGCTCGCCGTCGTCGCTGTCGTCGGAAGACCCGGCGGAGGCCCGCGTGACCCGGGCGGGTGAGTCCATCGAGGCGCTGGCGATGACCGACTACCCGGACCACTACTTCGGCACGTGCCGCGACAGGAACACGGGCACGCTCTACGTGATGCGGGTCCCCGGCAGCGGCCTGGACGCCGCCGTGACCGCGAGGGCGGCCGACTGGCCCACGGTGAAGGTGCGGTTCGCCGACGCCGCGGGCTCCCGCGAGCAGCTCATGACCGTCCTGAACCGGATCCGCGCGGACACCGAGGAGTGGCGGGTCAGGGGCGTGGTGATCGACGGGCTGACGCTCGCCATCGACGGTACCGGCGTCGTGGTCGACACCCCGCAGTGGCAGTCCGCCGAGGCGGACATCAAGGCGAAGTACGGGGCCCTGGTGGCCGAGGTCCGCTAGCGGTCCCGATTTCAACACCATTGACCACCAAGGGATTTGGGTCAGGGACGGAGTCGGAGGGCGGTGTCACCGATCGGACCGGTGCCTCCGCCCTCCGGCCTGCCCGGGCTCCGGCGCGCTCACTCGTGGGCGCTGATCTCGCCGCCGGCGCTGAGCACGATGGAGATGCCGTTGGCGTCGACCCCGACATCGTGCTGGTTCGCCTCCAGCGTGCCGTACACCGCGTTCTCGTTGCCCAGGATCTCCGCGCGGTACCGGAGTTCGCCGACCTTCGTGACCTTGGCCGTCCAGCCACCCGCCAGCTTGAAGGTGCCCGGCCCCTGGTGGCTGCCGCCCATCCAGGAGCGGATCCGGCCGTCCAGCGAGAGCATGACGAACATCCCGTTGGCGTCGAGCCCGTCGTCGTGCTCCTTCGTCTCCATGGTGGCGAGGACCTGACCGCCGTTGACGATCTTGGCGGTGTAGTGCTGGTTGCCGAGGTCGTGGATCTCGGCCTTGCTGCCGTCCACCAGGGTCTCGGTACGGACCCCCTGGCCCCCCTTGGGCGGGGTGGCCGGCGTGGTCGCGGCGTGCCCGCTGGGCGCAGCGGCCGGAGGGGTGGCACCGCGCGTACCGGTCGGAGTGGGCGCGGCGGAGGCCGTGGCCGGAGGCTCGGTGGCGGGCGCGGCGGTCGGCGCGGTGGCGGCCGCCGCCGCGGTGGTCGGCGCGGCCGTGCCCGCGTCCGACGTGGAGGAGCAGGCCGTCGCGGCGGGTACCAACAGGGCCGCGGTCAGGACGGTTCCGGCCAGCGTACGGGCAGTGGTCGCGCGGCGGATCGTCGAGAAGGGCATGCGGATCTCCTGAGCGAGGTGCGGGTGAGGAGCGCGCGGCGCCCTCTCCTGCGGGGACCGGAGGGCGGGTTCGCGTGCAGTTCGAAGGTAGTGCGAACAGTCGACGGAATGGAGCCTTCCGTGTCACCGAACTGCAACGCCCCCGGCCGTGCCGACGGCTGGTCAGCGCCGCGAGGCGGCGCCAGGAGGCAGTCCGCGCATCCACGCCGGGTCGGGGTCGGTGTGCGACGGTCCATCAGTGCTGATGCTGCGTCAATACAGTTTGCGGCGGCGGCGGTTCGCGGCGACCGGCCGAGGGCCGCCTTCAGGCGAGGTCGCGCAGACGCCGGAGCGGGCCGGCCGCCAGGATCACCGGGCCGGCCAGGCCGCACACCGCCAGCAGGAGCAGCGCCGTACGCGGCCCCCAGGCCGTGGAGGCGGCACCGGCCAGGAGCGCGCCGACCGGGATGGAGCCCCAGGAGACGAACCGGACGGTGGCCATCACCCTGGGGAGCAGCTCCGGTGGAGTGTGGGTCTGCCGATGGGTGCGGGCGACGATGCTGGTGACCACGACGCCCGCCGCGAAGCCCGCGTTGCCGAGGGCGAAGACCAGCACCGCCCACCCGGAACCGGCCGCCGGGAGCAGGAAGGTGACGAGCGCGGCGACCAGTGCCGCCCACCGCAGGGCGCCACCGCTGCCGATCCGGGAGACCACCCGGGGCGTCAGGGCGGCGCCGACCAGGCTGCCCAGGCCGCCGGTGGCCATCAGCGCTCCGACGGCGGCGGCCGGGGCGTCGAGGGCGTCCACCAGGAACACCGGAGTGAGCGTCATCAGCCCGCCGGAGACGAAGTTGACCGCGGTGGCGTAGGCCGCGCACGGCCCGATCACCGGGTGCCGGGTGACGAAGTGCCAGCCCTCGCGGATCTGCTTCCACATCCCCGCGCCGCCCGGCCGCCCGGCGGGCCGCTCCGCGCGCGGCAGGCTGCGCAGCAGGGCCGCCGAGACCAGGTAGCTGACCGCGTCCAGCACCATCGCGGCCGCGCCGCCGACGAGTTGGACCAGCACCCCGCCGAGCGAGGGGCCGGCCAGCTCGGTCGCGGCGCTGCTGCCGGCGAGCAGGCTGTTGCGGGCGGTCAGCTCCTCCTTGGCGACGATCGAGGGCAGGAAGGTGGAGTTGCCGACGTCGAAGACCACGCCCGCCAGCCCGACCAGCAGCGCGACCACCACCAGCTGCGGCAGGCCGAGCACGCCCAGGGCCGCCGCCACCGGCACCGAGGCCACCGCCAGCCCGCGCAGCAGGTCCATCGCCACCTGGGTGCCGCGCAGTGGGAGCCGGTGGACCAGGACACCGGCCGGCAGTCCGACCAGCAGCCAGGCCAGGTACCCGGCGCCGGTGACCAGGCCGACCTGCCAGGCCGCCGCGTGCAGGGAGAGCACGGCGATCAGCGGCAGGGCCACGACCGTCACCTGGCCCCCGAGCCGGCTGACCAGCGATCCGGTCCAGTAGCGCCAGAACACCCCCGCCGAGGTCCGGCGTCGCGCCTCGTGCTCCGCTCCGCGGTCCGCCGCGACCGCCGTCCGCGTCGTCACATCCACCTTCGGGCCCATCCCTTCTGTCACAACCGGACCACCCGTCGCTCTCCCGCTTCCTCGGCGCCCTCGCTCCCGGCCGCGCGCTGGAGTCCGGCAGCCACCGCGACCGCACGGCCGCACGCGCCACCCGCGGTGCCCGGGGCCACGGCGCCGGCGCCCGACGCCCGGACCAGCCGGTCGCGTTCGCCGAGCACGCCGCGCCGCACCCAGCCGCTTTCCGGGCCGCGGGCGTCGACCGGCTCGAACGGATCACCCTCACGCCGGACGCCCCCGCACCATCCGTGGGGTCCGCTGCCGGTGATCGACCCGGCGGGATCGGTGGAGGGCGCCCGCGCTCCGGGCGACGGGCTCACGGCACACTGACGGCGGGCCGTGACCGGCCCAGCCCTGACGCACCGGGCGTCCGCACAGCCGCCCGGGTCCTGACGCGTCCCTGCCCAACTCACCCGACGCCCACACCCCGAACACCAAACGCGCCACGGCCGTCACTCGGAGACCCGGCCACCCCATGCGGCGGCCCGCGCACCCGGCCGAACCCTGGCCGAATCCCGCCGCCCCCGGGGCCGCGGCACTCTCACGCGGCCGGCCCGCCGACGACGCCCGGCACCCCCGCACAACCGGCCCACACGGCCAGCCGGCCCGCACCCCGCCGCGCCCCCGCCCGCACCCGCCGCGCCGCCGATCCGACCGCAGCGCGACCGGACGATCCCGCCACCCGCCCCGGCGGCGCGGCCACGCCCGCGGGAGGACCACCCGGAGGGCCCGCTTCCGGATTGTGACGTGCCCCTGTCTAGTTCGTTCCCGTCCCGGTGTGGTGGGATGAGCGTCACGGGGATGAACCGCTGACGGGGGTGTGTGCTGGTGCGGAGTGGATGGTTGCGGGAGCTGGACGGGGACGCGGTGCGCCTGGCGGCCGTGGGGCTGGTGCGGCTGGGGGCGCAGGACTGGCTGAGTACGGAGGGCGGGTCACCGGCCTGGGTGGGCGGGGTGCGGGCGGCCTCGTTCGCCGATGCCTGGCTGGCGTTCGGGGACGGGCCCGCGTCCGGGTTGCGGGCGCCCGCGCCGGAGGTGCTGGGGGCCGTGGTCGCCCGGGCCGCGGAGCTGGTGCTGCGCTCCTGCGGGGAGGACGGTCCGGCGGCGCTGGAGTGGCTCGGGCAGCGCTCGGCGGAGGCCCGGGAGCAGGCGCATCGGGAGGGCGCCTCGCACCCGGCCGAGCCCTGTGCGCTGACCCTGGTGTGGCACGGGGTCCAGGCGCTGACCGCCGAGGACGGGCCGGATCACGCCCGCCGGATCGAGGAGCGCGCCGAGGCGTACGTGCGGGAGCGGCACTGCCGCCAGGACACCCTGGCGCTGGTGCTGTGCTGCACCCGGATCGCCGCGGCCGCGCTGGTGGAGCTGTGCGAGGGCGATCCGGAGCGGGTGGCCTGCCGGCTGGAGCAGGACGCGGCACGTTCCATGCCGCGCGTCGGCCGGGTGCCGCTGTGGGTACCGGGC
>NZ_JBHVET010000426.1:0-7336 GCF_042802135.1 Kitasatospora sp. NPDC057512 | reverse complement strand
CCTTCTCGCCGATGGCGATCTGCTGGTCCTTGGTGGCCTGGTGGGCCTGCGCGGCGTAGGCGGTGCCACCGAAGGCGGCCCAGGTGCTCTGGGTGAACTGCAGGCCGCCGTAGAAGCCGTTGCCGGAGTTGATGGCCCAGTTGCCGGTCGCCTCGCAGGCGGCGACCTTGTCCCAGACCGTGGCCGGCGCGGCCGAGGCGCTGGTGGCCGTGACGAGGCCGGCCACCGGCAGGGCGGTGATCGCCCCGGCCATCAGAGCCATCCGGACGCGGTTGCGGCGCTTCGGGGTGGCAGTGGTGGTGGCAGCGGCGGTCTCGTTACGGAAGGTCATGGAGTTCCTTTCGGAGGGGTCTGCGAGCGCGCGGAACCAGGCCCTCGGAAGGCCGTCGGTTTCGGGGACACGTCACTCGCGTGGTCCTGCACCGTTCTGCCCGGGGGCGGTCGGCCCGGCCGGAGCGGATCGCTCGGTGCAACGGGTTCGAAGTTACGGGGGTGGTCGTGGCGGTTTCAAGGATTTGAAGGTTTAGCCACGTCAGAGGGGTGTTACCGGGCGTAAGGATCAAGGAAATGTAGCGATTTCGCCCGATTTGCCACCATTTCCAAGATCAAATAACCCCGGGAAGTGGCCCGCGCCACTCCCGACCCGCCCCGGAACCGGTGTGAGGCCGCCCACACGGTCGACAGCGCGTGACGGTCGACCAGCCGCCGGTGCCGATTCCGCCGCCGCGGCCGCCCGCCCGGGTGGCCCGCGCCACAGTCCTCACCCGGAGTGCCCCCTGCCGTCACTCCCGGTGGCGGGCATAGCCTCAGCCCCATGAGCAACGACAGCGATGCAGCGGACACGGCGGACGCGGGAGAGGCGGCCGCCGGTGCGGGAGGGGCGGCCGACGCCGGTGCGGGACGGGCCGCGGCGGCGGGGGTGCCGATCGGCGCCGAGGAGCACGAGGCCGCGGCCGCGCCCGCGGGCTTCGAGCTGGGCACCGACGGCCCCAGCGTGGTGCTGGCCGGCCTGGACGGCTCCGACTCCTCCTGGCGCGCCACCGCCTACGCCGCCGGACTGGCCCGCCGGCAGGGCGCCGTCCTCGCGGTGGCGTACGTCCAGCCGATCCTCGGCGCCGCGACCGCCCTGGCCGGGGCCGCGGTGGAGGAGACCACCCAGGAGATCGCCGAGGAACTGCTGGCCGCACTGCGCGAGGCCGAGCACCGGGTGCGCGAGGTGTGGAAGGTGGAGTGGCGATTCCTGACCATGCGCGGCGACCCGTACACCGGCCTCGCCAAGCTCGCGGACGAGCTGCGCGCCGACGCCGTGGTGGTCGGCGTCTCCGAGCAGGCCGGGCACAAGGTGATCGGGTCGGTGGCGGTCCGGCTGGTCAAGGCGGGCCGCTGGCCGGTCACCGTCGTGCCCTGAGGTGGATGCCCTGAGGCGCGTGCCCCACGTGCCCCCGGACCTGAGGCAGGTGCCCGGCCCCGGGCCGGGCAGCCGCCCGAAGGGGGCCGGGGTGGTGGCCGGTAGGGTGCGTGACCATGACGGACACGCGGGGCACGCACCCCTCCGAGCCCGCCCACCCGACCGGCAGTGACCTGCACCTCGACCTCCCCGCCACCGGGGGCCGGCGTGCCGCGCTGATGACGGCCCTGCGCGAGGCGATCCGCAGCGGCAGACTGGCCCCCGGCACCCGGCTGCCGCCCTACCGCGCCCTCGCCACCGACCTCGGCCTGGCCCGCAACACCGCCGCCGAGGCCTACGCCGAACTCGTCGCCGAGGGCTGGCTCACCGCCCGGCAGGGCTCCGGCACCACCGTCGCCGAACGCGCCGAGCCCGTCCCGAGCGCCCGGGCCCGCCGGCCCTCCCGCCGCCCCGGCCCCACCCACGACCTCCGCCAGGGCCAGCCCGACGCCTCCTCCTTCCCGCGCACCGCCTGGCTCGCCGCCGCCCGCCGGGCCCTCACCGCCGCTCCCAACGAGGCCTTCGGGCCCGGCGACCCCCAGGGGCGGCGCGAACTGCGCACCGTCCTCGCCGACTACCTCGCCCGCGCCCGGGGCGTGCGCACCGACCCCGACCGGATCGTGGTCTGCTCCGGCTTCGCCCACGCGCTGCGGCTGCTCTTCGACGGTGCCACGCCCGTCCTGCCGCCCGCCGAGCACGGCCCGCTGGCCGTCGAGGCGTACGGGCTGGGCTTCCACCGCGGGCTGCTGGCCGCCGCCGGCGTCACCACCGTTCCGCTGCCGATCGATGAACGGGGCGCCCGGACCGGCGAGTTGGTGAACCACCCGGACGTCCGGACGGCGCTGCTCACCCCCGCCCACCAGTTCCCCACCGGCGGCCCGCTGCACCCGGGGCGCCGCGCCGCCGTGGTGGACTGGGCGCGCGGGCGCGGCGGGCTGGTCCTGGAGGACGACTACGACGGGGAGTTCCGCTACGACCGCCAGCCGGTCGGCGCCCTCCAGGGGCTCGACCCCGAACGGGTGGTCTACCTCGGCAGCGCCAGCAAGAGCCTCACCCCCGCGCTGCGGCTCGGCTGGATGGTGCTGCCCGACCACCTGGTGGACCGGGTGCTGGCCGCCAAGGGCGAGCGCGAGGGCTGGGCCAGCGCCCTCGACCAGCTGACCCTCGCCGAGTTCATCGACTCCGGCGGCTACGACCGGCACGTGCGCCGGATGCGCCGCCGCTACCGCGAGCGCCGAGACGAGTTGGTGGCCGCCCTCGCCGCCCGCGCCCCGCATGTCGAGGTGTCCGGCATCGCGGCCGGCCTGCACGCGGTGCTGCGCCTGGAGCCGGGCACCGAGCGCTCGGTGCTCAAGGCCGCCGCCTACCGGGGCCTGGCCGTCGAGGGGCTCGCCGACTACCGGCACCCGGCGGTCGGCGAGGAGGCGATGCCCGCCGTCGACGGCCTGGTGGTCGGCTACGCCACGCCGCCCGACCACGCCTACCCGGCGGCGCTCGGCGCGCTCTGCGACATCCTGCCGCCGTGCGGGTGAGGAGCGCCCCGGGGGCGGCGGTGAAGGATAGGCCCCCGGGTGCGCCCGTGGGGGCGGAACGAGAGCGGCCGGTGCGCGGCGTCCGCTCGCCGCTCCTGCGTCGGTACGGACCCGGGCCGAGGAGCACAACCCCGGCGGAGGCGGGGCCTACGCTCCTTGGTCATGCGCAGAACACATTCGCGTCGCGCCGCGCTCGCCGCGTGTCCGGCCCTCGTCGTCGGTCTGCTCCTCTCCGCCGCCCCTGCCGCCCGGGCCGACGGCCAACTGCCCCTCACGGCCGTCTCCGACAAGCAGACGACGGTCCGGGGGAGCGAGTTCACCGTCACCCTGACGCTCACCAACCCGTACGACACCCCGATCCAGTTCGTCTACCAGAGCGTCCAGGAGACCTACGCGACGAGTCTGGAGACCGGGCTGAAGTTCACCGCGACCGCCTGCGGCACCCAGACCAACGGGTGCAGTGACAACGTCCACGGCGGCATCGCCCGCTACAACGTCCCGCTCGCCCCCGGTGCCAGCAACGCCTTCACGGTGACGTACGCCGTCGCCCCCGATTCGGCCTGCGGCCCCGGCACCCGGATCGACCTCTACTCCTACCTGTACTACGAGTACAAGGGCGGTGAGGCCAGCAACTCGGGCATCGTCGGCGTCCCCGGTACCCAGGTCGCCTGCGCCTGACCCGCCCGACCCGACTTGACCCGCCCGACCGGCCCGACTGACCTGCCTCACCCGCGTGGCCCGCCCGACCCGACTGATCCGCGACGACCCGGCCGGCCCGCCGGTGTCATCGGTGGACCGCCGAGGGCGCGCACCTTCCTCCCCGGCGCAGACGCCCACTGTGCACCCCCCGTTCACCCGTCAGGTGCCGGCCTCCCCGTGTCGGCATCTGACGGGCCGTTCGGGTTTCCCGTGGTCGGCCGCAGGGGGCGGCGGCCGGAGCCCGGCGGCGCGCGGGTGTCCGAACCGCCGGGGCGGTGCGTCGGGTTGACGCCGGACGGCGGTCTCCGGGCCGTCCGGCAGGGCTCCGGTCAGGGCGGAAAGGCCGTTGGCCGCAGGGGGATCGCCGGAGCGAACGGATGTTCCCGGAGTTTGCGGGGCGGCGGGGGCGGACCGGGCGAGATTCACCCTATCGGGGGGTAGTGAGCGTTCGTGCGGGCTCCGCCGGGCCCCGATGATCTAGGGTTCCGGATGGGCCGCCGGGAGACGGTGGTCGCCTTTCGCGTAAATCGCCAACGCCCCCACCGATAAGCGGATCTGATGATCCGTCATGGCATGCGTCAGGGCGGGCCGGTATGCCCCTGGACGTGTGACCCGATCACAGGAATGGAGAGCCCTGCCGATGACCGTGGACACGAGCCCGGAGGCAGTGCAGGCCAAGCAGCAGAGCCTTGCGACGGCTGCTGCCCGGAACCTTGCCACCACGACCAAGTCCGCACCGCAGATGCAGGAGATCACCTCCCGCTGGCTGCTCAAGGTGCTCCCCTGGGTCCAGGCGGCCGGTGGCGCCTACCGCGTCAACCGTCGGCTCACCTACGCCGTGGGCAACGGGGTGGTGGAGTTCATCAAGACGGGCTCCCAGGTCCGGGTGATCCCGGCCGAGCTGGGCGAGCTGGCCCTGCTGCGCGGCTACGAGGACGAGGACGTCCTCACCGCCCTGGCCGACCGTTGCCAGCAGCGGGACTTCGGCCCCGGCGAGGTGCTCACCACCCAGGGCGAGGCCGCCGACAAGATCTTCCTGATCGCGCACGGCAAGATCAACAAGATCGGCACCGGCAAGTACGGCGACGAGACCGTGGTCGGCGTGGCCGGCGACGGCGACCGCTTCGGCGACGACGCGCTGCTGAACCCGGACGCCGTCTGGGAGTTCACGGCCAAGACCGCCACCGCCGGTGTCGCCCTGACGCTGACCCGGGCGGACTTCGCCGCCATCCGGGACAACGCGCCCAGCCTCCAGGAGCACCTCCAGGGCTTCCTGGCCCTGCCGCTCCAGGCGCAGAACGAGCGCGGCGAGGCCGAGATCGCCATGTCGGCCGGCCACCACGGCGAGTACGAGCTGCCCGGTGCCTTCGTGGACTACGAGCTCAAGCCGCGCGAGTACGAGCTGAGCGTCGCGCAGACCGTCCTGAAGGTCCACACCCGCGTCGCGGACCTGTACAACCAGCCGATGAACCAGACCGAGCACCAGCTGCGGCTGACGATCGAGGCCCTGCGCGAGCGCCAGGAGCACGAGATCGTCAACAACCCGGAGTTCGGCCTGCTCAACAACGCCGACTTCGACCAGCGCATCCAGACCCACTCCGGCCCGCCCACCCCGGACGACCTGGACGAGCTGCTCAACCGCCGCCGCGACCCCGACTACCTGCTCGCCCACCCGCGGACCATCGCCGCGATCGGCCGGGAGTTCAACGCCCGCGGGCTGTACCCCACCCACGTCGACCTCGGCGGGCAGCAGGTGCCGGCCTGGCGCGGGGTGCCGATCCTGCCGTGCAACAAGATCCCGATCACCAAGGAGAACACCAGCTCGATCCTGGTGATCCGTACCGGTGAGGACAACCAGGGCGTCATCGGCCTGCACCAGACCGGCCTCCCGGACGAGTACCAGCCCTCGCTGTCGGTCCGCTTCATGGGCATCGACGAGAAGGCGATCATCTCGTACCTGGTCAGCGCCTACTACTCGGCCGCCATCCTGGTGCCGGACGCGGTCGGCGTGCTGGAGAACGTGGAGATCGCGCACCGCCGCAGCTGAGCGCGCAGAACAGTGAGCGCGGGCCGTTACCGGTCGGCTCGATGATCGTTTGACCTGATGACGGACGGCCCGCCCCTGAAGGCGGGCCGTCCGCCTGACCGCGTCTGATCACTTCTGGTCGTAGCCGATGGAACTTCCGTCGGGAACGCGACCGTACTCGACCTTTCTGCCCGTTCTGCTCGTTCCTTCGCGGCCGGTCGGCCCGAGCCCGTTCCGTCCTCCCCGGACGATCCGAGAGGTGTGTGGAGCCCATGCCCCAGCGTCGGCAGATCTGCCGGATACCGTCCGTCGGCGCTGGGGGTGCGGCCCCCGGGCGGCGGGTGCGGCTGATCGGCGCGGCGGCCGGCGTGGTCGCGATCTGCGCGCTGGTCGGCGGTGCGACCGCGTCCGGCGCCGGGCACTCCGGGGGGTACCCGCACGGCCCGGTGGTGGACATCTGCGTGTGCGACGAGACCGACCTCTCGATGTCGGTCCGGCCGAGCGGACAGGTGACCGTCGGCGTGGACGTGGACGTGGACGTCCAGGTCGGCGTCGGCGTGGTGCCGGGCGTCGGTCCGGGGCACCACGGGCCCAAGCCCCCGCACGGGCACCACCCCTGCCGCACGCCCAGGCCCACCCCGAAGCCCACCGCGCCGCACTTCCCCTCGCCCCAGTTCCCTTCGGCGCACTTCCCCTCGCCGTCCGTCTCGGCGCCGCCCTTCTCCTCGCCGCCCCTCTCCTCGCCTTCGCGTCCGGCGGGGCTGCGGAGCGAGCCGGGACGGCCGGTCGAGGGGCAGGGTGGCTCCGGGCAGTTCGGGCCGGGTCATGACGACGACTACGGCGACGACTACGGCGACGACTACGGCGACGGGTACGGCGACGACGAGTACGGCGACCACGGCTGGCACCATCACCATCATCATCACCACCACCCGTGCCCGAGTCCGAGCCCGAAGCCCACGCCGAGTCCGACGCCGACCCTCACCCAGACGCCCAGCCCGACGCCGACGCCCACTCCGACCCCGACCCCGACCCGGACTCCGACCCGGACCCCCACGCCGACCGCCACACCGTCGCCGACGCCCACGCCGTCGCCCACGCCGTCGCCGACTCCGAGCCCCACGCCGAGTCCTACCGCCACGTCGTCGCCGACCTCACCGTCTCCCAGCCCGACGCCGTCCCCCAGCCCCTCGCCCGCGTCGCCCGCACCTTCGGCATCCCCGGCTCCTTCGGTGCCGCCCTCCGTGCCGCCGTCGACGCCCGCTCCGGGGCCCTCCCCAGCCGCCCCCGCGCCGGCGACCCCGGCCCCGGCGGCGTCCACCCCCGCACCGGCCCCGCCGCTTCCCGTTACGGCGGCCCCCGCGCCGGCGGTTCCGACCCCGGTCGCGCCCAGCCCGGTGGCCCCCAGCCCCGCGGCCTCGCCGAGTTCGGCCCGTCCGAGCCCGCTGTGGCCGACCCCGTCGGCGCAGCCGGTGTTCCCCGCCCCCAGGGCGAAACCCGCGCCCATGGCCCGGCAGCACCAGGGCACCTCGATGACCACCATGCTGCTGGTGATCATGGTCCCCGGCGTGCTCGCGGCGGCGGCCCTGCGCCCGGGCCGCGGTGGCCGAGGACGCGGCGGCCGTTCGGGCC
>NZ_JBHVET010000425.1:0-7336 GCF_042802135.1 Kitasatospora sp. NPDC057512 | reverse complement strand
GGCCGGGGCCCGGGCGGCGGTATCGGCGGCAGGAAGGTCACGTCGGCGACCAGCCCGCGGGCCGCGACCACCCGGGCGAGCGAGGTGAGCAGCCCGTCGTCCCCGATGAAGGCGGGCACGCTGGTCGGCCGCCCGTCCGCCAGCCGGTAGCGGATCGTCACCGGCTGGACGTCGGCGCCCGCCTCCACCGCCGCCTGGAACAGCGCGGGCCGGAACCGGCCGCTCTCCCGCCCGCACCAGGTCGACCCCTCCGGGAAGACGATCACCGGGTGGCCGGAGCGCAGCACCTCGGCCACCGTCGCGACGGTGTCCGGCAGCGTCCGCAGCCGGTCGCGGTCCAGGAAGACGGTGCCGCCCCAGGCGATCAGCGGTCCGAGCACCGGCCACTTCCGGACCTCGGTCTTGGCCAGCGACCGGCCGGGCCGCCCGGCGGCGAGCAGCGGTATGTCCAGCCAGGACACGTGGTTGGCGACCACCAGCACCCCGCCGTCCGCGCCGGGCCCCCAGCCGTCGGGCCCGGCGAGGTGGACCGTCACCCCGAGGGTGCGCAGCACGACCCGGGCCCAGAGCCGGACCAGCCGGTTCCGGGCGCGGTCCGGGAACAGCCGGACCGGCAGGAGGAGCACGACCCCGGCCAGCACCGCCGCCAGACAGGCCGTCAGCCGCAGCGCCCGCCGGGGGTGGGAGACCTCCGGCGGGGCGTCGGCCAGGCAGGTCTCGGGCCGGCAGGTCGCGGTGGGCAGCCAGACGCTCATGACGAGGCGCCCGAGGCGGGTACGCCGGACAGGAAGTGCCGCAGGTAGCGCGGGTCGGTGCGCTCCAGCGAGAGCAGCACGTACAGGTCGGCGCAGTCGAAGTCCGGGTCGTACGCGGGCTCGCCGCAGACCCAGGCGCCGAGCCGCAGGTAGCCGCGGAGCAGGGCCGGCAGCGCGCCCCGCTCGGCGCGCGCCACCCCGGTGGCGTCCCAGGGACGGTGCGGGGTGACCCGGTACTCCTCGGGCGCCAGGTGCTTGGCGCTGACGGTGTCCCAGACCCGGGCCGCGGTGGCGCCGCCGTCCGCCAGCTCGATCGAGCAGCAGCCGCCGACCCAGGTGTTGCCGGTGTCGGCCAGGTAGCGCGCGATGCCGCCCCACATCAGGTTGATGACGGCGCCGTTGCCCCGGTGGTCCGGGTGGATGCAGGAGCGCCCGAGCTCGACCAGGCCGGGGCGGACCGGAGCGAGCGCGGAGAGGTCGAACTCGCCGTCGGAGTACAGCCGTCCGGCCCGGCGGGCGGCCTCGGGGCGCAGCAGCCGGTAGGTGCCGACGACGGCGCCCTGCTCGCCCTCGCGGACCAGCAGGTGGTCGCAGTACTCGTCGAACGGGTCGACGTCCAGGCCCGCGACCGGGCTGTGCAGTTCGGCGCCCAGCTCGGTGCCGAAGACCTGGTGGCGCAGCCGCTGGGCGGCGCGCACGTCGTCCTCGTCGCGGGCGAGGGAGACGGTGTACGCGGCCGGGGCGGCGGGCTGGTGGGGGCGGGGCGCGGGGACCGCCGGGGCGTCGTGGGTGGTGGCGACTGCGGACGGAGCGTACGTGGGGACGGTGGTCATGGCGGACCCTCCAGGGCAGCACGATCGGCGGTGCCGTGGATCACCAGGGCACCGTCCCGGTCCGCAGGCGGTTGGGCATGGACGCGAACCGGTCCCCGTGTTTCTCTCCGAATCGGTTGGCATTTATGTTGCGGCCCGGGGGAGCGCAGATGTGCACCTGTTGAATGGGACCACCCGTGGCCCGGCGGTCATCTGCCCGGCACCGGGCGCTCGTTCGCGGGGGGTGGACAACACGCGCCACGGGGGCGTACGGCCGCACCGCACGCCCCCGTTGTCGCGACCCCGCGGTCGTCACGCGGCTGCTGTCACGCCGCTTCCGTCACGATCGCGCCGTCACGCCGCACTCGTCACGTCGCTGCCGCGATGATCGCGACGCGCCGCGCCGCTGCCTCGGCGATTGCGCCGCACCGCTGCCGCGACGACCGCGCCGCGCCGCTCAGAACGCCCGCCAGCCCTCCGGGTCGACCCCGCCCGGGACGGCGCCGGCCGGGCCGTACGGCTCGCGGGTGTAGACGAAGGAGCCGACGTCGAGGTGGCTGGGCGTGCCGTCGGGGTGGCGGACCACCCGCAGGGTCTCGCCCGCGTAGTAGTTCTCCACACCGGTCCAGGTGCCGTCCGGCTCGGGCCGGAAGCGCGAGCCCCGGCCGCGGCCGGTGAGCGGGGTGAGTTCCAGCACCCGCCCGGGCCGCAGCCGCAGGGCGGCCGGGGCGGCGCCCCAGTACCAGGGGCCGGTGAGCTCCAGCAGCTCCGTGTCCACCTCGGCCAGCGGGCGCCACGGTTCGGGGAGCCGGGGCTCCAGTTCGGCGGTGAGCGCGATCAACTCGGCGGCCAGCGACGCGGCGCTGGCGCCGCTGGTGGCGTTGGAGAGGGCGTACGCGGCCAGGCCGTCGGCCTCGCTGATCCACAGGCCCGCGGTGAAGCCGGGCATCGAGCCGGTGTGCCCGTACAGCAGCCGGCTCTCGTCGCGGCGCAGTTGCAGGCCGAGGCCGTAGCCGCTGGTCCACTCGGCGTCGTCCGGGGCGACGGCCGGGCGGCGCATCTCGGCGACGGTGTCGGCGGACAGCACCTTGTCGTCGCCGGCCGTCAGGAAGGCCGCCCAGCGGGCCAGGTCGGCGACGGTGGACCAGAGTTGGCCGGCCGGCGCCATCAGGCCGGTGTCGGTGAGCGGCTCGGGCAGCATGACGTCGGCCCAGGGGTGGACGGCGAAACCCCCGGCGTGCGGGTGCTCGGGCAGCAGCGTGGTGCGGTCCATGCCGAGCGGGGCCAGCACCTCGCGGCGCAGCACCTCGCCCCAGGGCTCCCCGCGCAGCTTCGCGACCAGGGCGCCGAGCAGCGCGTAGCCGGGGTTGGAGTAATGGTGCACCCGCCCGGCCGGGTGCTTCAGCGGCCGGTCGGCCTCCAGGACGTCGTCGAGGCCGGGCCGCAGCGAGCCCTCGGTCCGCTCCCACCACGGGCCGGGGGTCTCGGCGGTCAGGCCGGAGGAGTGCGCGAGCAGTTGGGCGACGGTGGCGTCGTCGGCGGGGGTGCCGGGCAGGTGGCGGGAGAGCGGGTCGGCGAGGTCGAGCAGGCCCTCGTCGCGCAGCCGCAGCACCAGCACGGCGACGAAGGTCTTGGTGAGCGAGCCGATCCGGTACTGGACGTCCGGGGTCGGCGCGTGCCCGTCGACCATGCTGCGGGCGCCGCTCCACACCGGCCGTCCGTCGCGCAGCACGCCGGCGACCATCGAGGGCGTGCGCCCCTCGGACTGGGCGACGGCGAGCCGGTGCAGCAGGGCGCGGCGGGTGGCGGGCAGCAGCTCGGAGGGGAGGTCGGTCATGTGGGCTTCTGGACTCATCGACATGTGCACGGACAGTAGTCCAGACCGGTCGCGACGCCGACCCAATAACCCCGCGCCCGGGCCCCGTGACCGCCCGCGCACGGGCCCGGGGACCGCCCGCGCCCGCGCCCGGGCGCCGGATCAGGCCGGGCCCGGTGACCGGATCAGCCCGGCAGCGGCGGCAGTTCCGGCCGCTCCAGCCAGGCCTCGAAGAGCGGGCCGAGCGGTGCGGCGGTGTACCGGGCGGCGTGCGCGCGCAGGTCGGCGGTGGCGACCACGCCGTGCCGGTTGGCGCCCGTCCAGTCGCGCAGCATCGCGAAGAACGCGTCCTCGCCGAGCGCCCGCCGCAGCGCGTGCACCACCAGCCCGCCGCGCTGGTACAGCCGGTCGTCGAACATCAGCCTGAGGCCCGGGTCGCCGAGCGTCAGGTCCTGCGGCAGCCCGGCCAGCAGCCGGTGCGCGGCGGCGGCGTGCACGGCCGCGCCCGGGCCGCCGGCGTGCTCGGACCAGAGCCACTCCGCGTACTTGGCGAAGCCCTCGTTGAGCCAGATGTGCCGCCAGTCGGCGATGGTGACGCTGTTGCCGAACCACTGGTGGGCCAGCTCGTGGGCGATCAGCCGCTCGCGTTCCCAGCCGCCGCCGAGGTGGTTGGTGCCGAAGGTGGCGACGCCCTGCGCCTCCACCGGGACGTCCAGCTCCTCGTCCGCGACGACCACCGCGTACTCGCCGAACGGGTACGGGCCGAAGACCTCGCCGAAGTAGGCCGCCATCTCCGGCTGCCGGGCGAAGTCCCGGGCGAACGCGCCCGCCAGTCGCTCCGGCACGTAGCCGGTCTGCGGCACCGCCGGGCGCACCGCCAGCGGCACCGGCCGGTAGTGCCCGATCGACACCGTCACCAGGTACGTCGGGGTCGGCGCGCTCTGCTCGTACACCCAGGTGGTGCTGGACGCCCGGGTGGTGCGGGTCAGCAGCCGGCCGCTCGCCACCACCGTGAACGGGGACGGCGTGGTGACCGCCAGCTGGTAGGTCGCCTTGTCGGCGGGGCGGTCGTTGCACGGGAACCAGGACGGCGCTCCGACCGGCTGGCTCGCCACCAGCGCGCCCTCGGTCAGCTCCTCCCAGCCCAGGCCGCCCCACGGGCTGCGCACCGGGCGCGGGTTGCCCGCGTAGTGCACCTCGACGGTGAACGCCGCGCCCGGCGCGAGCGCCCTGGCGGGGCGGATCCGCAGCTTGCCGCCGCGGTGGGTGTAGCGGGCGGCCTTGCCGTCGACCAGCACCCGGCCGATCCGGAACTCCGCCAGGTCGAGCGCGAACTCCGCCAGCGCCGCGTCCGCCACCGCGCTCAGCCGGGCCGAGCCGGCCAGCCGGTTGGGCCCGGGCCGGTAGTCCAGCGCCAGCTCGTAGCGGTGCACCCGGTAGCGGTGGTCGCCGCTGTTCGGGAAGTACGGGTCCGGGGCGCCGGCGGCCGCGGGGACGTGCTTGGGCTTCACGGGGACGTGCGCTTCCTGCGGGCCGGGACGGGGGGACGGGGAGGTGGTCACGGCGTGCTCTGCCACGCCTCGATCGGGTTGCCCAGCCACCGCGTGTCGGCGGGGACGGACTCGGCGCGCATCACCAGCGAGGCCGGGCCCAGCGTGCTGCGCGCGCCCACCGTGCTGCCGGGCAGCACGATGCCGCCCGGGCCCAGGGTGGCGCCCTCGCGGAGGACCACAGTATCCATCCGCATGATCCGGTCGTGGAAGAGGTGCGTCTGCACCACGCAGCCCCGGTTGACGGTGACCCCGTCGCCGAGGGTGACCAGGTCCGCCTCCGGCAGCCAGTAGCTCTCGCACCAGACCCCGTGCCCGACGTGCGCGCCGATCGAGCGCAGCCACAGGTTCAGCACCGGGGTGCCCGGCACCGCGCCGACCAGCCACGGCACCGCCAGCATCTCCACGAAGGTGTCCGCCAGCTCGTTGCGCCACACGAAGCCGCTCCACAGCGGGTGCTCCACCGCCCGGAACCGCCCGACCAGCAGCCACTTGGCGGCCGCCGAGACCAGGCAGGCCAGCGCGCCGGCCGCCAGCAGCACCAGGCCCGACAGCAGCGCGGCGGTCAGCGGCGAGCCGGCCGCCAGCCAGGACAACGCCGCCGCGGTCAGCAGGCCCAGCGCTCCCGAGGCCAGCACCGGCACCAGCCGGGTTACCTCGACCAGGCCGCGCGCCCACAGCAGCCGGGCCGGCGGCTCGTAGGTCAGGCTCTGGTCGGCCAGGTCCGCCGAGCGCGGCAGCCGCATCGGCGGCATGCCCAGGTACGAGCCGCCCTTCTTCGCCTTCGCGGGCGTCGCCGACAGCACGCCCACCAGGCCGCGCTTGGGCACCGAACGGCCCGGCGCGGTCATCCCCGAGTTGCCGAGGAACGCCCGCTCGCCGACCTTCGCCTCGCCGAGCCGCACCCAGCCGCCGCCCAGCTCGTACGGGGCCATCAGGGTGTCGTCGGCCAGGAACGCGCCGTCGCCGACCGTGGTCAGGCTGGGCAGCGCCAGCACCGTGGACACCTCCGCGCCCCGGCCGACCCGCATCCCGAGGGTGCGCAGCCACAGCGGTGTGACCAGCCCGGCGTAGAGCGGGAACAGCACCTCGCGGGCCCGGTCCATCAGCTGGGTGACGGTCCACGCCTGCCAGCCCACCCGGCCGTGCAGCGGGTGCGTCCCGGGCACCAGGCCGGTGCTCAGCAGGCGGACCAGCACCACCAGCTGCGCCGCGTACACCGCGCCGAACGCCAGCGTGGCGGGCAGCAGGCCGAGCAGCGCGCCGCCGAGCGCCGGGCCGAGGGCCGCGCCCTGGTCGACGAACCGGGACAGCACCGCCAGCGCGGCGAGCGCCGGCAGCGCCGGGAGCAGGCCGAGCACGGCACCGCTGGCGCCGTACAGGGAGGCCCAGCGGGCCCGGCGGACGGGGCGCTCCTTGGGCCAGGCGCGTTCGGCGCGACCCAGCTTGACGGCGGGCGCGCCGCCCCAGCGCTGGCCGGTCGGCACCTGCCCGGTGACGCTGGAGCCGGCCGCCACCTGGGCGCGCTTGCCGACCCGGGCGCCGGGCAGCAGCGTCGAACGGGTGCCGACCACGGCACCGGAGCCGATCTTGACCTGACCGATCAGCAGCCGGTCGCCGTCCAGCCAGTAGCCGCACAGGTCCACCTCGGCCTCGACCGCGCAGCCGCGGCCCAGCTTCAGCATCCCGGTGACCGGCGGCAGCGAGTGCAGGTCCACCTCGGGCCCGACCTTGGCGCCCAGCGCCCGGGCGTAGCGCGTCAGCCAGGCGCCGGACAGCGAGTCCGCGCCGCTGAGCTCGGCGAGCCGCTCGGCGGTCCACAGCCGCAGGTGGACGGAGCCGCCGCGCGGGTGGCTGCCCGGGCGCACGCCGCGCAGCAGCAGCCGGGCGCCGCCCGCCGCGACGGCCAGCCGGCCCGCCGGGGTGTACAGCGCGAGCGCACCCGCGCCGACCCACCACCAGGAGGCGGTGGGCGCCCACGGGAAGTCGCCGAGGTGGGTCAGCAGGTTCCCGGCGGCCAGCAGGGCGACCGTCCAGCGCAGGCCGACCACGGTGAACAGCGGGACCAGCAGGAGCAGCTGGAGCAGCTTGGCCCTGGTCGGCACCAGGGCGACGGTACGGGCCTCGGCGCTCTCGCCGGCGGTGCGCTCCAGGTGCCGGGCGAGCTTGCGCAGCGTCGGGTGCTGGTAGATGTCCAGCACGGCCGCGCTCGGGTAGCGGGTGCGCAGCAGGGTGGTCAGCCGGGCGGCGGCCAGGCTGCCGCCGCCGATCGCGAAGAAGTCGTCGCGCGGGCCGCCGACCCGCACGCCGAGGATCTCCGACCACTGCTCGGCCAGCCAGGCCTCGGTGCCGTACAGCTCCTCGCCGGGGCCCGCGTTCTCCAGCTCGGGCAGCGGCCAGGGC
>NZ_JBHVET010000424.1:0-7348 GCF_042802135.1 Kitasatospora sp. NPDC057512 | reverse complement strand
GCCTGACACCGATCCAGCACTGGTTCCTCGACCCGAACCCGCCGTCCGCCCACCACTTCGACCAGTCCCTGGTGGTGGAGGCCCCCGGCGCCGTCGACCCCGGGGCCCTGCGCCGGGCCCTGGCCGCCCTGTGGGCCCACCACGACGCGCTGCGCTGCCGCTTCACCCGTGCCGAGGACGGCACCTGGCGGCAGTACTGCGCCCCCGCCGAGGAGGCCGCGCCCGAGCTGCTGGAGGTCCACGACCACGGCGCCGAGGAGGCGGTGACCGAGGCCGCCCACGCCGCCTTCCGGCTGGCCGGCGGCCCGCTGCTCACCGCCCGCCTGCTGGTCGACACGTCGGCGGGCGGCGACGCGGACCGCCCCGACCGGCTGCTGCTGGCCGTCCACCACCTGGTGGTCGACGGCGTCTCCTGGCGGGTGCTGCTGGAGGACCTGGAGACCGCCTACCGGCAGGCCGTCGAGGGCCGCCCGCTGCGGCTGCCCGCCCGCACCAGCTCCGTCCGGGAGTGGGCCCGCCGCCTGGCCGCGCACACCGAAGCCGGCGGCTTCGGCGCGCAGAGCGACCACTGGGCGGCCGCGGCCCGGGCCTGCGCCGCCCCGCTGCCGGTGGACGGCGACGGCGGCAACACCGCCGCCGACCTGCGCGAGGTGACCGTCCGGCTGGACCGCGACCGCACCGACGCCCTGCTGCGGCAGGTCCCCGCGGTCTACCGCACCCGGATCGACGACGTGCTGCTCACCGCGCTCGGCCGGGTGCTCGCCGACTGGACCGGGCGCGGCACCGTCGCCGTCGGCCTGGAGGGCCACGGCCGCGAGGACCGGCTGTTCGACGGCCTCGACCTGTCCCGCACGGTCGGCTGGTTCACCTCGCTCTTCCCCGTCGCCCTCGACGTCCCGGCGGGGGACTGGGGCGCCGCCCTGAAGGCCGTCAAGGAGCAGCTGCGGGCGGTGCCCGACCGCGGCCTCGGGTACGGCGCGCTGCGCCACCTCGCCCGGGACGCGGCGCTCGCCGACGCGCCTGCCCCCGGCATCGCCTTCAACTACCTGGGCCGCTTCGACTGGTCCGCCGACGGCGCCGCCCTGGTCCGCGCCGTCCCCGGCGGCCTCGGCGGCGCGGAGGCGCCCGGCACCGAGCGCCCCCACCTGCTGGACGTGGTCGCCCGGGTCGAGGACGGCGAGCTGGAGATCGGCTGGTACTACAGCGCCGGCCGGCACCGCGCCGACACCGTCACCGGGCTCGCCCACGCCATGCTGGGCGCCCTGGAGGAGATCGTCGCCCACTGCGCCGAGCCCGCCGCGGGCGGCCGCACCCCCACGGACTTCCCGCTCGCCCGGCTCGACCAGGCGGCGGTGGACCGGATCGCCGGGGACGGCCGAACGGTCGCCGACGTCTACCCGCTGACCCCGATGCAGGCCGGGATGCTCTTCCACAGCCTGCTCGACCCGGACGGCGACACCTACGTCAACCAGGTCCAGCTGGTGCTGGACGGGGTCACCGACCCGCACGCGCTGGCCGAGGCCTGGCAGCGGACCGCCGACGCCAACGCGGTCCTGCGCACCCGGCTCAGCTGGCAGGACGGCGCCGAACCGCTCCAGGTCGTCCAGCACCGGGCCGATGCCCCGGTGGCCCACCACGACTGGACCGGCCGCCCCGCCGACCAGGTCGAACGGGACACCGCCCGGCTGCTCGCCGAGGACCGGGCCGCCGGCATCGACCTCGGCGGCGCGCCGCTGCTGCGCCTCGCCCTGATCCGGCTGACGCCGACCCGGGTACGGGTGGTGTGGACCTTCCACCACGTGCTGCTCGACGGCTGGAGCGCCGCCCAGGTCTTCGACGAGGTGTGCGAGCGCTACGCCGCCCTGACCGCCGGCCGCGCCCCCGCTCCGGTCGAGCGCGCGCCCTACGCCGACTACCTGCGCTGGCTGGCCGGCCAGGACGGGGCGCGGGCCGAGCGGTACTGGCGCGACACCCTGGCCGGCTTCCCCGCCCCCACCGAACTGCCCCGGGACCGCCGCCCGGCCGGCGCCCACCGCGCCTCCTCCTCGGCCTCGGTGCGGGTCGACCTCGGCCCGGAGCTGTCCGAGCGGCTGCGGGACACCGCCCGGCAGGCCGGGCTGACCGTCAACACCGTGCTCCAGGGCGCCTGGGCGCTGCTGCTCTCCCGCTACGGCGGCGGGGACGACGTGGTGTTCGGCACCATCGTCTCCGGCCGGCCCGCCGAACTCCCCGGCGTCACCTCGATGGTGGGGCTGTTCATCAACGCCCTGCCCACCCGGGTGCGGATCGACCCCCGGCGCCCGCTGCGGGAGCTGCTGCGGGAGGTCCAGGACCACCAGTCCGAGGCCCGCCGGCACGACGCGGTCTCGCTGGCCCAGCTCCAGGGCTGGAGCGAACTGCCCGGCGGCACCGCCCTGTTCGACAGCCTGGTGGTCTTCGAGAACTACCCCTTCGACGCCCAGTCGCTGACCCGGCACGGCCTGGGCGTGGAGACCGAGCAGGTGCTGGAGCCGACCAGCTACCCGCTCAGCGTGGTGGTGGCGCCCGGCGCGTCCATCGAGATCGGCCTGGACCACGACCCGGCCCTCTTCGACGCCGCCACCGTCGAGGGGCTCGGCGCGGGCCTGCGCACCCTGCTGGCCGGAATGGCGGCCGGCCTAGACCGGCCGGTGGCCGAACTGCCGCTGCTGGACCCGGCCGAGGGGCGCGCACTGGTGGAGCGCCTCGGCGGGGCGTTCGCCGAGGCACCGGACGGCACCCTGCCCGAGGCCTTCGCCCGGCAGGCCGCCCGCACCCCCGACGCCCCCGCGGTCCGCTCCGGCGACGAGCAGCTGACCTACCGGGAGCTCGACGAGCGCTCCAACCGGCTGGCCCGGCTGCTGATCGCGGCCGGGGCCGGCCCCGAGCGCTTCGTCGCGCTCGCGCTGCCCCGCACCGCCGAACTCGCCGTGGCGCTGCTCGCGGTGCTCAAGAGCGGCGCCGGCTACCTGCCCGTCGACCCCGGCTACCCGGCCGAGCGGATCGCCTACCTCTTCGAGGACGTCCGGCCCGACGCCGTCGTCACCGGCACGGCGACCGCCGGACGGCTGCCCGACGGCCCGTCCACCCGGATCGTGCTGGACGACCCGGCCTGCCGCGAGCGCCTGGCCGCCGCCCGCGCCGACGCCGTCCGCGACGAGGAGCGGCACGGCGCCCTGCTCCCCGAGCACCCCGCGTACGTCATCCACACCTCCGGCTCGACCGGCCGCCCCAAGGGCGTGGTGGTCGCCCACGCCCCGGTGCTCGCCCTGACCGACTGGGCCGCCGCCGAGTTCGCCGACGGCGGCCTGGCCCACGTGCTCGCCGCCACCTCGCTCAACTTCGACGTGTCGGTGTTCGAGATCTTCGCGCCGCTGCTCTCCGGCGGCTGCGTCGAACTCCTGCGCGACCTGCTGGCGCTGTCCGAGCGCCCCGGCCCCTGGCGGGCCGGCCTGCTCAGCGCGGTGCCCTCGGCCCTCGGCGGACTGCTCGCCGACGGCGCCGTACACCTCGCGGCGGACACCGTGGTGCTGGCCGGCGAGGGCCTGCCCGCCCGCACCGTGCGCCAGGTCCGCGAGGCCGTCCCCGGCTGCCGGGTGCTGAACGTCTACGGCCCCACCGAGGCCACCGTCTACGCCACCGCCCACACCTGCGACCCCGCCGACCCGGACCGCGACCCGCCGATCGGCCGCCCGGTCGGCGGCGCCCGGGCCTACGTCCTGGACGGGCGGCTGCGCCCGGTGCCCGTCGGCGCGCCCGGGGAGCTGTACCTGGCCGGCACCGGCGTGGCCCGCGGCTACCTGCGCCGCCCCGGCCTGACCGCCGCACGCTTCCTGCCCGACCCGTACGGCCCGCCCGGCGCCCGGATGTACCGCACCGGCGACCGGGTGCGCTGGAGCGCCGACGGCGGGCTCGACTACCTCGGCCGCGCCGACGACCAGGTCAAGGTGCGCGGCTTCCGGATCGAACTCGGCGAGGTCGAGGCCGCGCTGGCCCGCCACCCCCGGGTCTCGGCGGCCGCCGCCCGGGTGGTCGACCAGGACGGCCACAAGCGGCTGGTGGGCTACGCGGTGCCGCGCGACGGCGCCCTGCCCGACCAGGCCGAGTGGCGGGACTTCCTCGGCCGCACCCTCCCCGGCCACCTGGTGCCCGCCCTGGTGGTGCCGCTGGAGCGGCTGCCGCTCGGCGCCACCGGCAAGCTGGACCGGCGCGCCCTGCCCGAGCCGGTGTGGGCCGCGCCCGCGACGGAGGCCGGCCGGCCCCCGCGCACCGACACCGAGCGCGCCCTCGCCGCCATCTGGCGCGAGGTGCTCGGGGTGCCCGAGGTCAGCGCGGACGACAACTACTTCGCCCTCGGCGGGGACTCCATCCTCGGCATCCGGATCGTCTCGGCGGCCCGCCGGGACGGCCTGGCGCTGACCCCCCGGCACCTGTTCGCCCACCAGACGCTGGCCGAACTCGCCCGCGCCGCCGAGCGCTCACCGCGCCCCGAGCCCGCCGCCGACCAGGGCGCGGTGGTCGGCGAGGCCCCGCTCACCCCCGTCCAGCACTGGCTGCTGGACACCCTGGACGGCGACCCGGCCCAGCTCACCCAGTCCGTCTCCTTCACCCTCGCCCCGGACACCGACCAGGACACCCTGCGGGCCGCGCTGGCCGCCGTCCTGGACCACCACGACGCGCTGCGGCTGCGCTACGAACCGCTCGCCGACGGCCGGTGGCGCCAGCACGGCACCGCCCCCGGCCAGGCCCCCGAGCTGCGCGTCCACGAGCTGCCCGCCGCCGAGGGCGAGCAGCGCGCGACCGTCCTGCGGGACCTCGGCGAGCGGCTGGCCGAGGGCTTCGACCTGGCCGCCGGACCGCTGCTGCGGGCCGCGCTCTGCCGCTTCGCCGACGACCCCCGCCCGGTGCTGCTGCTGGCCGCGCACCACCTGGTGGTGGACGCGGTGTCCTGGCGGATCCTGCTGGAGGACCTGGAGCACGCCCACGGGGCGCTGAGCGCGGGCGGGCGGCCCGACCTCGGCGCCAGGAGCACCTCCTTCCGGGCCTGGGCCGAGCGGCTCGCCGCGCACACCGCGGCCGGCGGCTTCGACGCGGAACTCCCGTACTGGCAGGGCCTGGTGGAGGACGGCGACCTGCCGGTGGACCTGGACGGCGCCAATACGGCGCAGACCGAGGAGTCGCTGACCTTCGCCCTGGACGCCGAGTCCACCCGCCGGCTGCTCCAGGACGTCCCGGAGGCCTACCGCACCCGGGTCAACGACGTCCTGCTCTGCGCCCTCGGCCGGGTGCTGGCCCGCTGGACCGGACGCGGCCGGGTGCTGGTCGCCCTGGAGGGCCACGGCCGCGAGGAGCCCTTCGACGGCGTCGACCTCTCCCGCACCGTCGGCTGGTTCACCACGATGTACCCCGTCTCCCTGGACGTGTCCCCGGACGCCGACCCCGGCACCGCTCTGAAGGCCGTCAAGGAGAGCCTGCGCGCCGTCCCCGGCGGCGGCCTCGGCCACGGGGCCCTGCGCCACCTCAGGCCGGTGCCGGGCCTGGCGCTGCCGCGGATCGGCTTCAACTACCTGGGCCGGCAGGACTGGACCGCCACCCCCGGCGGCCTGCTGCACGCCCCGGCCGGCCCGCTCACCGGCGGCATGGACCGCACCGCCCGCCGCCCCCACCTGCTGGACGTGCTCGGCCTGGTCGCCGAGGGCCGGCTCTCCTTCACCTGGTCCTACTCCCGCGCGGTGCACCACAGCGGGACGGTCGCCCGGCTGGCCGCCGAACTGCTGGACGAGCTGCGGGAGCTCGTCCGCCACTGCGCCGAACCCGGCGCCGGCGGCCGCACCCCCTCCGACTTCCCGCTGGCCGGCCTCGACCAGGCCGGCGTCGACCGGCTGGCCGGCACCGGACGGGAGGTGACGGAGATCCAGCCGCTCACCCCCACCCAGACCGGCATGGTGGTGCACGGCCTGGACGAGGCCGAACACGGCCTGTACGTCGAGCAGATCACCTTCGTCCTGGACGGCGCCCGCGACCCGGGCCTGCTGGCCGCCGCCTGGCAGCACGTCGTCGACCGCACCCCGGTGCTGCGCACCTCGGTGGTGCTGCGCCACGTGCCGGTGCCGCTCCAGGTGGTCCACCGGCAGGCGAAGCTCCCGGTCACCGAGCACGACTGGAGCGGGCTGGGCGAGGCCGAGCGCGCGGCCCGGCTGGAGGAGCTGCTGGCCGAGCGGCGGGCCCGTTCGCTGGCACTGGACCGGCCCCCGCTGCTGCGGCTCGACCTGGTCCGGCTCGGGCCGGACCAGGTCCGGGTGGTCTGGGCCTTCCACCACGTGCTGCTGGACGGCTGGAGCGTCTTCCACGTCCTCGCCGACGTGCTGGCCGCGCACGCCGCCCTCGCCCGGGGCGAACGCCCGGAGCTGCCCGAGCGCCGCCCCTTCGCCGAGTACGTCCGCTGGCTCGCGGAGCGCGACACCGGCGCCGCCGAGGAGCACTGGCGCGGCGTGCTGGCCGACCTCACCGCTCCGACCCCGCTGCCCTACGACCGCCGGCCCGCCCAGGGCGACACCGCCCGTTCCGGCGAGTGGCTCTCGCACCGGCTGGACGAGGCCGAGACCGCGCGGCTCCAGGAGTTCGCCCGCCGCCACCGCCTCACCCTCAATACCGTGGTGCAGGGCGCCTGGGCGCTGCTGCTGTCGCGCTGGAGCGGGGAGCCGCGGGTCTGCTTCGGCACCACCGTCTCCGGCCGCCCCGCCGACCTGGCCGGCTCCGACGGCATCGTCGGCCTGTTCATCACCACCCTGCCCGCCCGGGTCGCCGTCGACGGCCGGCGGCCCTGCGCCGACTGGCTGCGCACCCTCCAGGAGGAGCAGGCCGAGGACCGCCGCTTCGACCACCTGCCGCTCGCCCGGATGCACGGGCTGAGCCGGGTCCCGCCGGGCACCGAGCTGTTCGACAGCCTGGTGGTCTTCGAGAACTACCCGGTCGGCGACGCCACGGCCGGCGCGCACGGCCTGCTGGTGCGCGACCTGGACGCCCGGGAGGCCACCAACTACCCGCTCACCGTGGTCGTCTCGCCCGGCGAGCGGCTCGCCGTGGAACTCGGCCACGACCCGCGCTTCCTCGACCGGCGGACCGCCGGCCGGCTCGCCGACCAGCTGCTGCACACCCTGAACGCGCTGGCCGCCTCGGACGGCGCCACCCCGCTGGACGGACTCGACCTGCTGCCGCCCGGCGAACGGGAGCGGCTGCTGCACGGCCCCGCCCGCCCGGCGCTCGCCCCGGTGCCCCCGGCGACCCTGCCCGCCCTGGTCGAGGCCGCCGCGGACCGGTGGCCCCAGGC
>NZ_JBHVET010000423.1:0-7356 GCF_042802135.1 Kitasatospora sp. NPDC057512 | reverse complement strand
TGCCCGTTCGGTGCGGCCGTTCAGCGTGCCCGTTCGGTGCGGCCGTTCAGCGCGGCCGTTCGGCCGCCGGCAGCACCTGGGCGGCGAGCCGCAGCGGCGGGCTGCGCCGGAAGGTGAGGGTGAACTCCACCCACTGGCCGGCCCGCAGCCGCGGTGGGTCGGCGATCATCAGGTCCGCGTCCTCCGGGGTCATCCGCAGCTCGCCGCGGCCCGGCACCGGCAGCGCCGGGGCCGCCTCCCAGCGGCCCGCCGCACCCTGGTGCAGGTGCCGCTTGGGAGTGATCCGGCCGCCGAACTCCCAGCTGGCGCCGGTCAGTTCGTCCGGTATGTCGCCCGGGTTGCGGATCGTGAAGAAGGCCGCCGTGGCGGAGGCCGCGCCGGCCGTCGGCAGCAGCACCCAGCCCGGCCCGGCCTCCACCGGGCGGTCGCGGCCGGCCCCGCCGAACGCCGTCCATCCGGTGAGCAGGACCAGGGCCAGCGCCGCCGCGCCGACCGGCGGGCCGACCGCCCCGAGACGCTTCCAGACCTTCACCGTCGTCCTCCCTCGCGCTGTCCCCGACCCTCGCGCTGTCCCTGTCCCTGACCCCTGCGCTGTCCCCGCCCCGGTTCCCAGGTGCGCAGCCGCAGGCTGTTGCCCACCACGAGCAGCGAGCTGAGCGACATGGCGACCGCCGCCAGCATCGGGTTGAGCAGTCCGACCGCCGCCAGCGGGATCAGCACCAGGTTGTAGCCGAAGGCCCAGAGCAGGTTGGCCCGGATGGTCGCCAGGGTCTGCCGGGCCAGCCGTACGGCGTCCACCACCGCCTCGATGTCGCCGCGCACCAGGGTCAGCCCGGCCGCGCCGATCGCGGCGTCGCTGCCGGAGGCCAGCGCCACCCCGAGGTCCGCCGAGGCCAGCGCCACCGCGTCGTTGACGCCGTCGCCGACCACCGCGACCGTCCGTCCGGCGGCGCGCAGTTCGGCCACCACCTCGGCCTTGCGTTCGGGGGAGGCGGAGGAGTGCACCCGCTCGATGCCCAGTTCGGCGGCCACCGCCCGGGCGGCGCCGGGGCCGTCCCCGGTCAGCAGCACGGTCTCCAGGCCCAGCCCGCGCAGCCGGTGGAGGGCCCGCCAGCTCCCCGAGCGCACCGTGTCGCCGACCGCCAGGACGGCCGCGGGACGCTCGTCCAGCTCGACCACGACGGCCGTGCGGCCCGCCTCCCCGGCCCTGGCCACCGCCTCGGCCAGCGCCGGCGGCAGCGCGGCGTCGTCCGGCCGCCCCACCCGGACGGCCCGGCCCTCGACCGTCCCGGACACCCCGAGCCCGGTGGCGGCCGCGAAACCGGTCACGGCCGGCAGCGGCCCGCAGCGCTCGCGGGCCGCCGCCGCGACGGCCCGGCCGATCGGGTGCTCGGAGCGGTGCTCGACCGCGCCGGCCAACCGCAGGGCCTCCTCCTGCGCCTTCTCCTGCGCCTTCTCCTCCGCGAGGCCGTCCGCAGTGGTGACGGCGGCCAGTTCCATCCGGCCGGTGGTCAGCGTCCCGGTCTTGTCCATCACCACCGTGTCCACCCGGCGCAGGCTCTCCAGCACCTCCGGGCCGCGCACCAGCACGCCCAGCTCCGCGCCCCGCCCGGTCGCCGCCAGCAGCGCCGTCGGCGTGGCCAGCCCGAGCGCGCACGGGCAGGCCACCACCAGCACCGCGACCGCCGCCGTCACCGCCGCCTGCGGGGCCGCGCCCGCGCCCAGCCAGAAGCCCAGCACGCTCGCCGCGACCGCCAGCACGCAGGGCACGAACACCCCGGCCACCGCGTCCGCGAGCCGCTGCGCCCGCGCCTTGCCGGCCTGGGCCTCCGCCACCAGCGCGGTGATCCGGGCCAGTTGGGTGTCCGCGCCGACCGCCGTGGCGCGCACCACCAGGGCGCCGCCCACGTTCACCGTCGCGCCCGCCACCCGGTCCCCGGGGCCGACCTCGACCGGCACGCTCTCCCCGGTCAGCAGACTCAGGTCGAGCGCCGAACCCCCGTCGACCACCACCCCGTCGGTGGCCACCCGCTCGCCCGGCCGCACCACGAACTCCTGCCCGGGCAGCAGCAGTTCGATCGGCACCAGGCGCTCCTCGCCGTCCGCCCCCCGCAGGCACACCTGCTTGGCGCCCAGCTCGGCCAGCGCCCGCAGCGCGGACCCGCTGCGCCGCCGCACCCGGCCCTCCAGCAGCCGCCCGGCCAGCACGAACAGCGGTACGCCGACCGCCGCCTCCAGGTACACGTGCGCGGTGCCGCCGCCGTCGGCGGTCAGCGAGAACGGCATCCGCATGTCCGGATCGCCCGCCCCGCCGAGGAACAGCGCGTACGCCGACCAGCCGAAGGAGGCCACCACACCCAGGCTGACCAGGGTGTCCATGGTCGCCGCCGCGTGCCGCAGCCCCCGCAGGGCCCGGCCGTGGAAACCGGCCGACCCCCAGGTCACCACGGGGACGGCGAGCGCGAAGCAGACCCACTGCCAGGCGGTGAACTGCGTCGACGGCACCATCGACAGCACCAGCACCGGGACGGCCAGCAGGGCGGTGACCAGCAGCCGCCACCGCTCGTCCGGCTCCTCCGCCGCCACCCCGACCGGCGCCCCCGCGGGCAGCGGCTCGGCGGTGTAGCCCGCCCGCTCGACCGCCGCCACCAGCTCCGCGACCGGCACCCCGGCCGGATGCAGCACCCGGGCCCGTCCGGTCGCCAGGTTCACCCCGGCCGTCACCCCGTCGATCCGGGCCAGCCGCTTCTCCACCCGGCCCACGCACGCCGCGCAGGTCATCCCGCCGACCGCCAGATCGGTGGCGACCACGGGTTCGGCGACGGCGCTCACCGCATCCCGCCCATGCCGTGCCCGTCCATCCCGGGCGACGCGCCGCCCCCGCTACCGGGCCGCAACCCGGGCGCGACCGGGCCCACCTGGCGCCCCACCCCGTAGGCCACCACGAACACCACCACCAGCAGCAGGACGAACCCCGCCAGCACACTCAACGGCCGGACTCCCGGCGACTTCGCACTCACCTCCCAGCAGTCGGACGGGCGGCGCGGTTGGTTCCCGTACGTTCCGAACCGGTTCCCGTACGTTCGCGAACCGGCGGTGCCAGGCCGCTCCGCCGGGCGGCACCCCCGGCGGGTGTCCCTTGTCGGTGGGGCGTCGTAGGTTTGCCTCGCACGCCGAACACCGGGCGTGCGGCCGAGGAACACCGAAGGGGGAATCAGCGATGAAGCGTACGGGGAAGCACGGCTTCGCAGCGGTGGCCGGGGCGGTGGGGGCGGTGCTCGCCCTCGCCGGGACGGCGGTGGCGCAGCCGGCCGGGAGCGGGGCCGAGGCGCCCGCCGCGGTTCTCGGCCAGCCGGGGACGGGCGAGATCCTGCCGCACCCGGGGCCGGAGGGGCTGATCTGGATACCGGACTGGATCGGCGACGGCGGCGCCGTGACGGCCTCGGTGAACCCGTCGATGCCGTTCACGTTCACGCTCGGCTGCCGGGGCGGCGGCTCGGTGGACGTGCACATCGGCGGCGCGGCGCCGGTCGACTTCACGGTCCAGTGCCCGGTCGACTCCACCGGCGTCGGTTCGGTGGAGGTCCCCGCCCGCCCGGGCCGGGACCTGCTGTTCACCGCGCACACCTCGGACCCGTCGATCCACTGGGGCATGTACGCCACCCAGGCCGACTAGCCACCCCGGGGGGCTACGGCCGAACACTGCGCGGCCCGATGGCGGTGGCCCCCAACGCGCCGACCCGGGCCCGCAGTTCGCGGTCGGCGGTGGCGACCAGGCAGGTGCGGGCGGGGTTCCGGGTCTTCTCGGCCCGGACCAGCTCCACGATCCGGTCGTCGCCGCTGCCGCTCGCCGCCACCACCCGTACTCCGGGCACGCCGTCCACGCCCCGGGCCGCGCCCTCGACGACCAGCACCACCTCCGACGGGCCGGGGTGCTCCGGCACGCCCCGCTCGGCGACGGCCACCAGCGCGTCCCGCAGCCGCTCGGCGGCGCCCCGCCGGTCGCGCCACCAGCCGTCCGGCACCGATCCGACCACGTTCGCGCCGTCCACCACCAGCAGCGGGAGCGGCCCGGCCTCGTTCTCGTCCATGGCCGCCAGCCTGCCACGCCGCCCGGGCGGGTTCCGCGGTGGCCGGTCGGAGCCGCGCCGCTCGGCCGAACCGGCGACGCGGGCGGCATGTCCGGCGCCGCCTGCTCGGTGGCCCGAGGCCGTTCGGGTAGGCAACGGGCCCATGGAGACACGCATCGACGAGATCGCCGAACGCATCTACCGGGTCTCGACCTTCGTCCCGGAGATCGCCCCGCCCGCCGGGTTCACCTTCAACCAGTTCCTGGTCGACGCCGAGGAGCCGCTGATCTTCCACACCGGGATGCGCTCGCTGTTCCCGGCGGTGTCCGAGGCGGTCGGCCGGGTGCTGCCGGTGGAGCGGCTGCGGTGGGTGACCTTCGGGCACGTCGAGGCGGACGAGTGCGGGGCGATGAACGAGTTCCTCGCCGCGGCCCCGCACGCGCGGGTCGCGCACAACACGCTCGGCTGCCTGGTCTCGCTGAACGACCTGGCCGACCGCCCGCCGGTGCCGATGGACGACGGCGAGGTGCTGGACCTCGGCGGGCGCCAGGTGCGCCGACGGGTGCGCAACATCAACACCGCGCACGTGCCGCACGGCTGGGAGGCACGGGTGCTGTTCGAGGAGCAGACCCGCACCCTGTTCTGCGGCGACCTGTTCACCCACCTCGGCAACGGGCCCGCCGTCACCGACGCCGACCTGGTCGAATCGGCCCTGGAATCGGAGGGGTTGTTCCGCCAGACCTCCTGCCTGACGGCCGCCGCGACCGCGCTGCGCTCCCTCGCCGAGCTGCGCCCGCGGACCCTGGCGGTGATGCACGGCTCGTCCTTCCACGGCGACGGCGCGGCCGCGCTGAACGCCCTGGCGGACGGGCTGGAGGAGCGGTTCGGGCCGGAGTCGGGGTTCGTCGCGCTGCCCAGCGCGCTGGCGGGCCCGCACCCGTAGCCCGCTCCGTCAGCGCTCAGTCCGTCAATGCTCGGGCCGTCAGCGCTCAGTCCGTCAGCGTGATCCGGATGCCGACGGTGCCGCGCTCGCCGCGCCGCAGCCGGCTGCCGAGCAGGGTGAGCACGCCGAGCAGGCCGTACTTCTGGCGCAGCAGGGTGCGGTAGGCGGCGGTGCGCTCGGGGCCGAGGAGCTCGGCGGTGGCGGGGTACTGCTCGCCGGTCGGGCGGCCCTTGACGTCGCACGGGCCGACCAGCACGTCGGCGCGGTTGCGGATCCGCTTGACCTTCCAGGAGTCCGCGACGGTCCAGACCCCGAGCGCCTCCCCGTCGCGCACCACCCACACCGGGGTCGGCACGGCGGTGCCGTCCTTCCTGTACGTGGTGACGAGCAGGTAGCTCCCGGAGGAGAGCCGGACGATCCGGGCGAGCCGGTCCGCGGCGGAGGGGTCGGGCGTGGTCATGCCCCGAAGTCTAGGGGGAACGTCACCAGAACCTGGCCAGCGCGCTCTCCTTGAACGGCGTCGGCGAGACGCTGAGCTCCCCGGCGAAGGGCCGGTCCAGCACCAGGACGAGCAGCAGGCTGAACCCGATCAGGGCGGCCACCGAGCCGACGAACAGCATCCGCACCTTCAGGCTGCGGATGCCGTACAGCAGGGTCAGCGCGAGGATCACCAGCGCGCCGCCCACGATCAGGACCTGGAGCAGTACGGGCAGTTCCTCGCGGCTCGCGTTGATCCGGTCCCGGCGCTGGCCGACCACGTCGTTGAGGCTGCTCAGGGCCTCGGTGTAGAAGGCCTGCTCGGACTGGGACTGCGGCTCGTACGCGCGCAGCGCCTGGTAGATCGCGTCCACCTTCGAGGACGTCACCGAGAAGTCGCCGTGGCCGGCCCGCATCAGCGGCCACTGCTTCTCGACGACGGCGTGCACGTAGCCGCGGACCGCGGCGTCGACGGCGGCCTGGACGTCGGGCGGGAAGGCGCCGGCGTCGCGGGCGATCTGGGAGACCGCCGTCGCCTCGGTGGAGACGATCTTCTGGGTGTCCTGGAGCTCGGTCCACAGGTTGACGATGACGAAGGCGAGGATGATCCCGTAGATCGCCCCGAACATCCCGAGCACCACGCCGACCATGTCGTTGTTCTCGCCTCCGACGAGGGCGGGGAAGCGCCGGGTGCTGACGAGGCTGGCGGCCACCGCGAGGACGATGAAGCCGCCGACCACCAGGAGGGCGAGCAGGGCGGTGGAGAAGTGGTTCAGCAGCCAGAGTTCCACGGGTACGCCCTGTCCGGTCAGCGGGGCCCGCGGGTCCGGGCGGTGCGCAGCAGGGTGCGGGCGCGGCGGGTGAGCCGGTGTCGGCCGTGGCCGCCGACGCCGGTGGCGCCCCCGACGGCGCTGGCCCCGCCTCCGTCGTACGCCCGGGCGGCGGGTGCGGCGGGTGCGGCGGGTGCGGCGGACGCGGTGCGGCGGCGGGCGGCGACCCGGGCGGTGGCCCAGGCGGCGAGGGCGGTGCCGAGGACGGCGGCGGTCCAGACGGCGGGGGCGAGGCCCGAGCCGGAGCCGCTGGTCAGCGGCGGGCGGGACCAGGGCGGGAGCTGCTCGCCGGCCTCGGCTCCGCCCGCCGCGGTGGCGGACGGCCCGGCGGGGGCGGGCGCGGCGGTGTCGTCGACCAGCGTGCCGACCGGCTGGACCTTCCCGGCGGCCGCGAAGCCCCAGTCGAGCAGGCTGGCGGCCTCGTCGTAGACCCTGCCCTGTGCGTCCGGGTGCATCACCGTCACCAGCAGGGTGCGGCCGTCGCGTTCGGCGGCGCCGGTGAAGGTGGCGCCCGCGTTGGTGGTGTAGCCGTTCTTGACGCCGATCAGGCCGGGGTACTTGCCGAGCAGCCGGTCGGTGTTGGCGATGTCGAAGCTGGTGCGCCGGCCGGTGAGCTTGTCCAGCCCGCCGGGGAAGTGCGCGGTGCGGGTGGCGCAGTAGGAGCGGAAGTCGGCGTTGCGCAGCCCGGCCCGGGCGAAGAGCGTGAGGTCGTAGGCGGAGGAGACCTGGCCGTCCATGTCGTAGCCGTCGGGGGAGACGACCTTGGTGTCGCGGGCCTGGAGCGTCCGGGCGCGCTCCTGCATCTCGGTGACGGTCTGCTGGATGCCGCCGTTCATGTGGGCGAGGACGTGGACGGCGTCGTTGCCGGAGCTGAGGAAGACGCCCCGCCAGAGGTCCTCGACCCGGTACGGCAGGTTCTCCTTGACGCCGACCAGGCTGCTGCCGGCGCCGAGGCTGGCGAGCTCGGTCGTGGTGACCTTGTGTTCGGTGGCCCGGTCGAACTTGGGCAGCACGGTGTCCGCGAACAGCATCTTGA